>JAHHUA010000024.1 GCA_020024235.1 Oscillospiraceae bacterium | reverse complement strand
GCATAAAATATAATCCGCCTTAAATTAAAATGTGTTTTATATTGATTTTTAAATATTATCGGAAATATTAACAAAAAAAATAGTAAAAACTGTTGACAATAGAAAAATAATATTGTATAATACTACAATGTATCAGAATGTACAGTAGCATTTTATTATCCAAGTTATTATACCACGCAGTATGCAATATATCAATACATTTTGATTAAATTAATATTTCTGCATGGTTTTTATAATTGGCCTACAAAGCAAAGACAGAGGAATGGAGTGAGAAGCCTATGAAGAATGTAAAGACAGTTAAACAAGGCAAAACCGTCCGCAAGACTTACTCGAAAATTAATGAAGTAGTGGAGATGCCAAACCTCATTGAGGTTCAGAAAAATTCCTATGAATGGTTTCTGAAATATGGCCTGAAAGAGGTACTTAAAGATGTATCTCCTATTACAGACTATCAGGGAAATTTAGTACTTGATTTTATCGACTATGAACTAAGTGACAAAACAAAATATTCCATTGAGGAATGCAAGGAAAGAGATGCAACATATGCAGCTCCTTTGCACATCAAAGTCAGCCTTCTTAATAAGGAAAGCGATGACGGTGTAAAAGAACAGACAGTTTATATGGGCGATTTTCCTAAAATGACCGAAAGCGGTACTTTTATTATAAACGGAGCTGAACGTGTTATTGTATCACAGCTTGTTCGTTCCCCCGGCGTATATTTTGCATCCACAAGAGATAAGGCAGGTAAGGAACTGTTTTCTTCGGTTATTAACCCTAACAGAGGTGCTTGGCTTGAATATGAATCCGATTCAAACGATATTTTCTATGTAAGAATAGATAAAAACAGAAAACTACCCATAACTACATTTATCCGTGCTTTGGGTGTTGCTTCCAATGAAGAAATTATTTCTCTTATCGGCGACAATGAACTTATCAGAGCAACTCTCGAAAAAGATTCCACACAAAATACCGAAGAAGCTCTCATTGAAGTTTACAGAAAACTTCGTCCGGGTGAGCCTCCCACAGTAGAAAGTGCTCAATCACATATTGACTCTTTGTTTTTTGACTCCAGAAGATATGACCTTTCCAGAGTCGGAAGATATAAATATAACAAAAAACTGGCTATTTCTGACAGAATAGAAGGCAGAGAATTGGCTATGCCTGTAGCTGATCCCCGCACAGGTGAAATAGTTGCCGATGAAGGTGAAGTTCTTACAAAGGAAAAAGCAAAACAAATCGAAAAAATCGGTGTGGATACAGTATACATTAAAATCGACGAAAACAGAACCATAAAAATTATGTCTAACGGTATGGTTGACATAAATGATTATGTTGATTTTGACTGCACTGAATACGGCATAGTAGAAAAAGTAAAATATTCCGTTTTGATGGATATCTTAGATGAAGCAGGAAATGACGAAGACGCTTTGAGAGATTTAATCCGTATAAAATGCGATGAACTTATACCAAAAAACATTATTACAGATGATATTTTTGCCTCAATTAACTATATGTGCGGACTTGTTTACGGCATAGGCTCAACCGATGATATTGACCATCTTGGAAACAGAAGAATTCGCTGTGTAGGTGAACTTCTTCAAAATCAGTTCAGAATAGGTTTTTCAAGAATGGAAAGAGTTGTAAGAGAAAGAATGACAACTCAGTCCCAAAACCCCGAAACAATGTCCCCTCAATCCCTTATTAATATCCGACCTGTTGTAGCAGCTATTAAGGAATTTTTCGGTTCTTCCCCTTTGTCCCAGTTTATGGATCAGACCAACCCTCTGTCAGAGCTTACTCATAAGAGAAGACTTTCCGCATTGGGCCCCGGCGGTTTGTCAAGAGATCGTGCAGGATTTGAAGTAAGAGATGTTCACTATACTCACTATGGCAGAATGTGTCCTATTGAAACTCCTGAAGGCCCTAACATCGGACTTATTTCCTATTTGGCATCATTTGCTAAAATTAACGAATATGGATTCATTGAAGCTCCTTACCGCAGAGTGGATAAGGAAACAGGTATTGTTTTAAATGAATATGAATATATGACTGCCGATGTTGAAGATAACTATGTAGTTGCTCAGGCAAATGAACCTCTTACGGAAGAAGGCAGATTTGCAAGAAATAAAGTAACAGTGCGTTACAGAGATTCCATTCAGGAAGTATCTCCTGAAAAGGTTGACTACATGGACGTTTCTCCTAAAATGGTTTTGTCCGTTGCCACATCTATGATTCCGTTCCTTGAAAACGACGACGCTAACCGTGCTCTCATGGGTTCAAATATGCAGAAGCAGGCTGTTCCTCTTCTCACCACAGAGGCTCCTATTGTTGCTACAGGTATGGAATACAAAGCGGCAGTTGACTCAGGTGTTGTTGTTTTGGCTAAACATGATGGTGTTGTGGAAAGAGTATCCGCAGATGAAATTGCAATCAGAACAGATGACAACAAACTTGAAATTCAAAGACTTATTAAGTTCCTCCGTTCAAACCAGGGAACCTGCATAAATCAAAGACCAATTGTTTCAGCAGGCGAAAGAGTAAAGAAAGGACAAGTCATTGCAGATGGTCCTTCTACAGACCAAGGTGAAATTTCTTTGGGCAAGAATATGCTCATAGGATTTATGACTTGGGAAGGTTACAACTATGAAGACGCCGTACTTATTAACGAAAAACTTGTAAAAGAAGATATTTACACATCTATTCATATTGAAGAATATGAAATTGAAGCCAGAGAAACCAAACTCGGTCCGGAAGAAATTACAAGAGATATTCCAAATGTGGGCGAAGATATGCTTAAAAACCTGGACAGCAGGGGTATTATCCGTGTAGGTGCCGAGGTTAAGGCAGGAGATATTTTGGTTGGTAAGGTTACTCCTAAGGGAGAAACCGAGCTTAATGCCGAGGAAAGACTCCTCAGAGCTATTTTCGGTGAAAAGGCAAGAGAAGTAAGAGATAATTCCTTGAAGGTTCCTCATGGTGAATATGGTATAGTAGTTGATGTAAAGGTATTTACAAGAGAAAATTCCAGTGAACTTTCTCCGGGTGTAAATTCTGTAGTACGCTGCTATATTGCACAAAAGAGAAAACTGCAAGTCGGAGATAAAATGGCAGGTCGTCATGGTAATAAGGGTGTTGTATCCAGAGTTCTTCCTCAGGAAGATATGCCGTATCTTCCGGACGGTACACCTCTTGATATTTGTCTTAACCCATTGGGCGTACCTTCCCGTATGAATATAGGTCAGGTACTGGAAGTTCATTTGGGTATGGCAGCAGCAGCACAGGGCTGTAAAGTTATGACTCCTGTATTTGATGGTGCACATGAAGATGATATCAGACTGGCATTTAGAGAAGCAGGTCTTTCCGAAGACGGTAAGATTTGGCTTCGGGATGGCAGAACAGGTGAACAATTTGACAATCCTGTTACAGTTGGCTATATGTATTACTTAAAACTTCACCATTTGGTAGATGATAAAATCCATGCTCGTTCCACAGGTCCATATTCACTTGTTACTCAGCAGCCTTTGGGTGGTAAAGCTCAGTTTGGTGGTCAGCGTTTCGGTGAAATGGAAGTTTGGGCATTGGAAGCATATGGTGCAGCTTACACACTTCAGGAAATTCTCACTGTTAAGTCCGACGATATTTCAGGACGCCTCAAGACATTTGAAGCTATTGTTAAGGGCAAGAATGTTCCTAAGCCCGGTGTTCCGGAAGGATTTAAGGTTCTTATTAAAGAACTTCAGTCCCTTTGTCTTGATGTAAGAGTTTATGACAAGGATAAGAATGAAATCGACCTTCAGCAGACTTATGATGATGATGATGTAGGCTTGAGAATGGCTGATGATGATGTAGACTTTGTTGATGAACAGGTTAAGAATGACAATGAGTTGGAAGAAGAAGGCTATGGTATCGAGGATAATCCTGACTGGGAAGATACAGAGCCAAGTGAAAGTGATTTGGAATCAGTAGATGATTTCCAGGATTTTGATCTTGATTCTGACGATTTATTAGAAGACGAGGAAAATTATTAAAGGAAGAAGGGCATAATTTGGAGTTTAATGTTTTTGATTCAATAAAAATAGGCCTGGCTTCACCCGAACAAATAAGAGAATGGTCTTATGGTGCAGTTACAAAACCTGAAACTATAAATTACCGCACACTAAAACCAGAAAAAGACGGACTTTTCTGTGAAAAGATTTTTGGCCCTACAAAGGACTGGGAATGTAACTGCGGAAAATATAAGAGAATTCGCTATAAAGGCAAAATTTGTGAACGCTGTGGTGTTGAAGTAACAAGAGCCAGAGTTAGACGTGAAAGAATGGGACATATCGAATTGGCAGCACCCGTTTCACACATTTGGTACTTCAAAGGCACATCTTCAAGAATGGGACTTCTTCTTAATATGTCTCCAAGACTTCTTGAAAAAGTGTTGTATTTCGCATCATATGTTGTAATAGACCCAGGTAAAACAAATCTCAAAAAGTATTCCTTGCTCAATGAGCAGGAATACAGAGAGATGAGAGAGGCTTACGGAGAAGATTTCAAGGCAGGCATGGGAGCAGAAGCCATAAAGGAACTTTTGCAGGAACTTAATTTGGATGAACTTTCCGAAGAACTCAAACTGGAACTGGAAACCGCTACAGGACAAAAACGCGCAAAACTTATTAAGCGTTTGGAAGTATGTGATGCATTCAGACTTTCCGGAAATAAACCGGAATGGATGATTTTGGACTGTATTCCGGTAATTCCTCCTGATATTCGTCCTATGGTTCCACTGGACGGAGGTCGTTTTGCAACCAGCGACCTGAATGATTTATACAGACGAGTTATTAACAGAAATAACCGTCTTGCAAAGCTTTTAGATTTAAAAGCACCTGAAATTATTATAAGAAATGAAAAGAGAATGCTGCAGGAAGCTGTTGATGCTCTTATAGACAACGGCAGACGTGGCAAGCCTGTTACAGGACCTAACAACAGACCACTTAAATCTCTTTCCGATATGCTTAAAGGTAAGCAGGGCCGTTTCAGACAAAACCTTCTTGGTAAGCGTGTTGACTACTCCGGACGTTCAGTTATCGTTGTAGGCCCTGAACTTAAAATGTACCAATGCGGTCTTCCTAAGGATATGGCATTGGAACTCTTTAAGCCTTTTGTAATGAAGAGACTTGTTGACCAAAAAGTTGCACAAAATATAAAGAGTGCAAGAAAAATGGTAGAAAGAGCTTCCACTAAGGAAGTTTGGGATGCTTTGGAAGTTGTTATCAAAGATCACCCTGTACTTCTTAACCGTGCGCCTACACTTCACCGTCTTGGTATTCAGGCATTTGAACCTGTACTTGTTGAAGGTAAAGCTATAAAGCTTCACCCATTGTCCTGTACTGCGTTTAACGCTGACTTTGACGGCGACCAGATGCCTGTTCACGTTCCGCTTTCCGCTGAAGCACAGGCAGAAGCAAGATTCCTTATGCTTGCCTCCAACAACCTTTTAAAGCCTTCTGACGGTAAACCTGTAACTGTTCCTACACAGGATATGGTTTTGGGTTCATATTACCTCACAATGGTAAGAGAAGACGAAAAGGGTGCAGGCAAAGTATTCCGTGATTCCATGGAAGCTTATATGGCTTATCAGGCAGGAGCTGTAGGACTTCATGCTCCTATTAAGGTTAGAATGTCTAAGGAAATTAACGGAACAAGATATACAAAAAATATTGACTGTACAGTTGGTAAGCTTATATTCAATGACCCTATTCCTCAGGATCTCGGCTATGTTGACAGAACAGACCCTGACAAGATTCTCGATTTGGAAATTTCATTCCTGGTTCGTAAGAAAGAGCTTGGTAAAATAATTGACAGATGTATAAGAACTCACGGAACAACAAAATCTTCCGAAGTTTTGGATAATATTAAGTCCCAAGGTTATAAATATTCCACCATAGGTGCATTGACTGTTGCCGTATGTGATGCTCTTATTCCGCCTGAAAAGGCTCAGTATCTGGCTGAAGCTGATAAACAGATTGATGTGATAAAACGCCAGTATGAAAGAGGTTTTATCTCTGACGATGTAAGATATGAAAGAGTTATCAAAACATGGAATGAAACTACAGCTAAGGTTAAAGATGCTCTTAATGCTACATTTGGTGAAAGAAACCCAATATTTATGATGGCTGATTCCGGTGCCCGTGGTTCTATGGATCAGATAAGACAGCTTGCAGGTATGCGTGGTCTTATTGCAAATACATCAGGACGTGCAATTGAAATCCCAATTCGTGCTAACTACCGTGAAGGTCTTAATATATTGGAATACTTCTCCTCCGCCAGAGGTGCGAGAAAAGGTCTTGCCGATACAGCCCTGCGTACAGCGGACTCCGGTTACCTTACAAGACGTCTTGTGGATGTATCCCAAGATGTTATTATCCGTGAAGATGACTGTGGCACAACAGAAGGTATTTGGGTAGAAGAAATCTGCGACGGAAACCGTGTAGTTGAAAGTTTTGAAGAAAGACTTACAGGCAGATATTTGACAGAAGACTGCATTAATCCAGCTACAGGCGAAATTATCGTATCCAAAGACAAACTTATGGATGAGTTTGACGCTAAAAAGATTGTTGATGCCGGATACAAAAAAATCAAAATTCGTACAATTCTCAACTGTAAAGCTAAAAACGGTGTATGTTCAAAATGTTACGGTGTCAACCTTGCAAACGGTCAGCCCGTTGCAATCGGTGAAGCAGTTGGTATCATTGCAGCTCAGTCCATTGGTGAACCGGGTACACAGCTTACAATGCGTACATTCCATACCGGTGGTGTTGTATCTGCCAGTGATATTACACAGGGTCTTCCTCGTGTTGAAGAACTTTTTGAATCCAGAAGACCTAAAAATGCAGCCGTTATCAGCCATTTGGACGGTGTTGTATCTCTTGAACATGATCCAAAGGGCAATGAATTTGTTATTGTTACTGACAACAAAACAGGGGAAGTATTTGAAAAACAAATTGTTTACGGAAGTACCCGTAAGGTTAAGGAAGGCGACTATATCAACAAGGGTGACCAAATTACAGAGGGTGCTATTGAACCTAATGAAATTCTTACTGTTATGGGTGAACTGGCTGTACAGGATTACCTCATCAGTGAAGTTCAGAGAACATACCGTACACAAGGTGTTGATATTAACGATAAGCATATCGAAGTTATTGTAAGACAAATGCTCCGAAAAGTTAAGGTTGATGATCAAGGTGATACTGACCTTATTTCCGGTTCACTTATTGATAAATCTAAAGGTATTACTGCTAATGAAGAAATTGAAAGACTTAACGCATTGGATGGCGGAAGCAGAAAGCCTGCTACATTTATTCCTGTGCTTTTGGGTATTACAAAGGCTTCTTTGGCTACAGATTCATTTATGTCTGCTGCATCCTTCCAGGAAACAACAAGAGTTCTTACAGAAGCTGCAATAGACGGCAGATCTGATAATCTCCGTGGACTTAAAGAAAATGTTATTATCGGTAAACTTATTCCAGCAGGTACAGGTGTGGTTGATTATGACAGTGTTGATATTGAAGTTGTAAATGACAACAATAATGCCAACAGCGCCTTTTCAAGTGCAATGAATAGTTTATAATTATAAATAAGATAGCTGCTGCATTTTGTGGCAGCTATTTTGATGTAAAAGGATATGAAAATTATGAATAGAAAAATAGCAGACTGTCATGCTCATATTTTCCCTAACAAAATTGCCGGAAAAGCCGTCAAATCCATAGGCAGTTTTTATAACAGCCCTATGCGATATAACGGAACTGCAAAAATGCTTATAGAAAGCGGTTCCAAAATAGGAGTTACCACATATTTGGTATCTAGTTCTGCCACTCATCCAAGACAGGTGGAATCATTAAACAGTTTTATAAATGAAGAAGTTAAAAACCATTCTCAGTTTATTGGTTTAGGCTCATTTCACCCTCAGTATGAAAATTTTGAAGAATTGGACAGAGTAAAAGAATTGGGACTAAAGGGAATAAAACTTCACCCTGATTTTCAGATGTACAATATAGATGATGAAAATGCTATTAAAATGTACAAAGAAATAGGAAAAAGAGGACTGCCCATACTTATGCATACAGGGGACAACAGATATGACGCATCATCTCCCGAAAGATTGGCTTTGGCAGCAAAAAAAGTCCCAGAAACTCTGTTTATTGCAGCACATTTCGGGGGATATAATCATTGGTATGATGTGGAAAAAAACTTAGCTGACTTGCCGAATGTGATTTTTGATACCAGCAGTACACTTTTTGCTATAGAAAATCAAAAGGCTGTGAACATGATAAGAAATCTGGGAGTTGACAGATTTATGTTTGGTTCGGACTTTCCTATGTGGGATCATGAGCAGGAACTTAAAAGATTTTTGGCATTGGATTTGACTAAAGAGGAACAAGATAAAATCCTTTGGAGTAATTTTCAGAAATTGTTTATTAAGTAAAACCTATATTTGACTTATATCTTATAAACTTAATACAAAAAAGAGGAAGATTAAAAAATCTTCCTCTTTTTTTATATGATTTTATGGATAATCATTTTTTAATTATAAAGCTTACTGCATTATTTAAAATACATAAATACCTGGCATTTAATCATACCATTATAGAGTTTGCGGCGTTTGTCGGCTTTTTTACCAAAGAATTTTTCAAAATCTTCATGGGGAGAAATAACATACCAAGGAACCTGCGGATACTTGGCATAGATTTGTCCCATAGTTTTATAAAGTTCTTCAGCCTGTTTTATATCAAGCATTCTTTCTCCATAGGGAGGATTACAGATAACAACCGGGTTATCCCCGAAAGGTTCAAAATCCGCAATATCACACTGTTTTGTAAAAACACGCTTTTCAACTCCTGCATTGCCTGCATTTGCTTTGGAAAGATTTACACATTCCATATCAATATCAGAGCCATAAGCCTTAAAACTGCCTCCTCTTCTGATATTATCAAAACATTCCTGACGGACAGCTTGCCAAATAGAGGAATTTATTAAGCCCCATTTTTCCACAATAAAATGACGTCGGAGTCCCGGAGCTATTTTAAGTCCATGGAATGCACCCTCCACAAGAAATGTACCTGAGCCGCAGAAAGGGTCAAATAAAGTCGCATTGTCTTTAATTCGTGCAAGGTCTACAATGCCTGCTGCAAGAGTTTCTTTGATAGGGGCTGTATTGGAATTTTTGCGGTAGCCTCTTTTGTGCAGGCTGGGTCCGGAACTGTCCAGCATAATCATAACATTGTCTTTGTGTATTGAAAACTGAATTTGGTGAAGGGGACCTGTTTCTTCAAACCAGTTAAGTCCGTAAGTTTGTCCAAGACGCTTTACAGCAGCTTTTTTTATAATTTTTTGGCAGTCAGGTACACTGTGCAGTGCAGAGTTTAAAGACCAGCCCTTGACAGGAAAAGCGTCTTTTCTGCCGATAAAATCTTCAAAAGGCAGGGATTCGGTTTTGTTGAAAAGTTCCTCAAAACTGGTGGCTTTAAAGGAACCTAAAACAATTAAAACTCTTTCAGCGGTACTTAACATAATATTGGCTTTGGCAAGAATTGTATCATCACCTTGGAAAACCACTTTTCCGTCGGTTACTTCTATATTTTCACCGCCCATACGCTTAATTTCACCTGAAAGTATGCTTTCAAGTCCAAAAAGGCAGGGACAGCATAAAGTGTATTTTGACATAAAATATTCCTTTCTGAAATTACTGTATATATAAAATTATATAATTATACTTAATTATATAACATATATACGGAATTAGCAACATAATTTATTAGCAGGTATTTTAATTTTATGAATAAGGAGTAAATATGAAAAAAGAGCAGAATTTTCTTGAGGGAGTTTCTATATTGATGATTGCCGCTGTTTTGGCCAAAATATTCGGAGCGGCATTTAAAATACCCTTGGCAAGTCTTTTGGGTGGAGAGGGTATGGGATATTATATGACGGCCTATTCAGTGTTTGGCCCTGTCAGTGCTGTGGCACTTTCGGGTATGACAGCCGCCATGTCAAAAACAGTGGCAGAAAACCGAAACAACAGTGAATTATGCAGAAATCTTTTTAAAAAAATATTGGTAATTTACGGAATTTTTGGCGGTATAGTAAGTTTCATTATATATTTATCAGCTGATATTATATCATCGTACTGCAAAACAGCAGGAGGAACCATACCCATAAAATGTATAGCCCCTGCATTTTTCTTTTGTGCTGTTTCCGCAGCTGCAAGGGGATATTTTGAGGGTTTAAACAATATGTATCCAACAGCATTTTCACAGGTTTCCGAAAGCTTTTTCCGCCTGATTTTAGGCTCTGCTTTGGCATATACCGGAGCCAGGATTTTTTTAAACAGAGAAATTATCGCAGAGAACAGACTTGTTTTTACTGCTTCAATGGCGGTTTTCGGTGTAACACTCAGCACAATGGCAGGTACTTTGATAATTTTTATATATTATAAAATATACAGAAAAAAAGAACAGAATATATCAAAATTTAAGGCTAAGACTTTACCTGTTAAACGGGTTTTGATGACAGCAGCACCTATTTGTCTTACAGCTATGGTTTCAAACAGTGCTTCGGTTATAGACTTAATGACAGCGGCAAATGGCATAGAAAAGGGATTTAACTTAAATCCAGGGTATTTTATGAGAGAATTTTCTTATCTTGGAAATGAATATTTACAAGGAGGAAAACTGGGAGTATATCTTTTTGGTGCATATACAGGAATGGCAGTAACACTATTTAATATTATACCCACATTGGCAACTGCATTTTCCACAGCATCAATTCCGCTGATAGCCCGTGAACATAAAAAAGGAAATATGTATAAAACAGCTGAAAAAGCCGAACATATAATAAGATACTCGCTTTTTACTGTTATACCCATGAGTGTGATTTTAAGCTATAATGCAAAATTTATATTGGGCATAGTTTTTCCGCTTGGAAAATCAGAAACAAAAGCCATAACCGAAGCTATGACTGTTTTGGCATTGGCGGCAATTCCCGTGGCTTTTGTAATAACGTTAAACAGTATAGAACAGGCTTTGGGCAGGGGGTATTTTTCCCTGAAAGTTATGATTTTGACTGCGGTAATGAAATATATATTCAATTATATTTTTATCCCATATCCTCAAATAAACATAAAAGGTGCCGGGTATTCTACATTAATTTCTTACACAGTAGCAGCTGTTCTAATGCTTTGGGATATAACCAAACAGACAGAAGGAGAATTTTTTATAATAAATTCCACAGTAAAAATTTTACTTCTGGGTATAATTACCGCATTTATATATAAATATATACTTAAAAGTGTAAATTTTGGCTTTAATACAATGCTTTGGATAATTGTTTCAACACTGATTTATAGTGTATTATATATATTAATTATGGTTATCTGTGGTATAATTAGCAAAAAAGATATAAATTTTTCTGAATTTTTCAAAAAATAATAAAAACTACTTGAAATTACTGCTGTTATAGGGTAATATATATAAAGTCAGATTGGAAAATGCTGATAAAACCTTATATCACGGAGGCTGATGTGGTATGGTTTCCTTTGAACCAAAACCCAGATACAATATAGATGACCTTCTTAAAATCGCAGAACTTTTAAGAGGTGAAGGAGGTTGCCCATGGGATGCCAAACAGACTCACAAAAGTATGCGTCAAAATATGATAGAAGAAGCTTATGAAGCTGCTGAAGCTATTGATATGGAAAATGACGAAATGATGTGTGAAGAATTCGGTGATGTGCTTTTACAGGTGGTTTCAAACTGCCGTATAGCTGAAGAAAGACAGGGTTTTAACTTTGATGATGTAGTGAATGGCGTATGCCAAAAACTTATTGAAAGACATCCTCATGTTTTTGGAGATATAGTTGTTCATTCAACAGGTGAGGTTTTGGATAATTGGGAGAAAATTAAACAACATTCAAAAGGCCAAACCAAATATACCGAAACACTGACAAGTGTGCCAAAAACATTTCCTGCACTTATGCGCTGTCAAAAGGTGCAGAAAAGAGCGGCAAAATCAGGGTTTAATTATCCTGATGTAACATGGGCACTGGAAGCTTTGGAAAGTGAAATAAAAGAACTTAAAAAAGCAATTTCCGCAAAAGATGAGGAAAACATCAATGAAGAGCTGGGAGATATAATCTTTTCAGCTGTAAATGTATCTAGGATTTTAGGAGCAGACAGTGAAACTGTCGCACTTAAATCTTGCGATAAATTTATACGCAGATTTGCCAAATTGGAAAATCTGGCAAAAGCCGAGGGTCATAATTTAGATGAACTGGATATTGATAAAATGCTTAAATTATGGTCAGAGGCTAAACAAAATCAAATTTTGGAGGAAAATAAAAATGACTAAAACAGAACTTATAAGCGCAGTTGCACAAAAAACAGAATTGTCCAAGAAAGACAGTGAAAAAGCTGTATCAGCAGTAATCGAAGCAATTACAGAAGCTTTGACAAACGGTGATAAAGTATCTTTGGTTGGTTTCGGTACATTTGAAGTTAAAGAAAGAGCAGCAAGAAAGGGTGTTAACCCACGCACAAAGGAAACTATTGATATTCCTGCTTCCAAGCTTCCTTCTTTCAAAGCCGGCAAAGCACTCAAAGATGCTGTTTCCAAGTAATGTTTTTATTTCAGGACACTTCATGTGTCCTGTTTATTTTTATAGGGAGGTTTTATTTAATGCGTTTGGATAAATATCTTAAAGTTACCCGTCTTATTAAAAGAAGAACAGTGGCAAACGAGGCTTGTGATGCCGGCAGAATCAGTGTAAATGACAAGGTTCAAAGAGCATCTTATGATGTAAAAGACGGAGATATAATCGAAATTAATCTGGGTCAAAAGCCCCTGAAAGTAAAAGTTTTGAAAGTAACCGAATACACAACCAAAGAAACAGCCGCTGAACTTTATGAAGTTGTAGAATAAGAAGATGTTGAATTTTGAAATTTTGTGAAAATAAATCACAGCTTAAAAACTTACAAAACTAAAGTCCTGTAAAATTAAATATTTTACAGGACTTATTTTATTTGCCGTCTGTATATAAAAAATCATTAGATGAAAAAAACTCTATTTTGACTTTGAAAATTTTATTTTCCATATCAGACAATGTAAATTCCCAAATATTATCATCACCTTCAAGCTGAATAATATCAACACCCTGTCCGGTAGCAGTTTTATAGGGAAATTCAAATTCGTAACTGTATGTTTCACAATTATATAAAGCAGAGGTTCTGAGATGGGTTGTATTTACATCAAAAAAATTTATAATGTAGGATTCTACTTCTTTTTCAGGTACGGAAACCTTGCCGTTTTTTATTTTTACAGCGATGCCATTTAGGTATTCTTCAAGCCTTTTGTATTGATAAAATCTCACTAAATTTTCCGCAGGCAGTTCATTGGCATTGTCCCAAGGTGAACAATACATAAGTTTTGACAAATAATAATATTTTATATATTCATCAAATAACATCTGTTTATCATCATCACTGATTTCTGTTATAATTTTATTTTCTCTCAATGTATTGGCAAAAAATTTAACAGAACCTTCCACTGATTTAAGTGTCAGTGTCATGTTATAAATTTTTCCTGACAAGGGATAAGTTAAAGTATAATCTATGAAAGTTTTATCAGCGTCTTTATATGTGTTGGTAATTTTATAAATTTTATTATCTAGTGGTTCAAACTCATCGGGTAATCTGTAGGTTTTACTGTTTGAGTTATATAAATCGGATTTTCTCAGATAATCAGAAGAAATATCAAAAAAATTTTTTATTTCTTTTTCAAGTTCACCGGCAGGGAAAAAAAGTCCTTCTTTTCCGTTGACTTTGTATTTGTCAATGTAATTTTCATCATTTTTATGGAGTCTTTTCAGGCGATAATTGTACCAGATTATGTAGCTGTCCACTTTTATTTCCTCAGGATTATGCCATTGAGAGCTGCTTAGCAGATAGTCTAAATCTTCAAAACATTTTGTAATATCTTCTTCGTTTATGAATTTTTCGGAGGACTGTAAATTTTCATCGGAATTATTTTCTTTGTAAGATTGTGGAGGATATTCTGAAATATGCTGTGATTCCTCTGTATTTTTATGGGAATATTCTATTTGAATTTCCGATAAATTTCTATTTTTTTCCGTACATGAGGATAGACATATTAAAGCTGCCAAAATAATAGAAAAAATTTTTTTCATAATATCATTCCTTTCTTTATTCATTTGATTTACTATGTATAATTAATTTATTTATTGATATTGTAATATTTTTTGAATTGTTAGAATAAAATTTTATTAATATAAGGGAAGGAGAATTATTATGGAAGAATTAAAGAGTGTCATGCATCACGGACTTTATTTAGAGGAGAGAAACAGGCTGAAAATAACAGGAGTTACAGATATAGGTATTTTTAATGATGAAAGCATAACAGTGTCCACTGTCCAGGGAGATATTATAGTAAGAGGTGAAAATCTGCATATTACCAAAATTGATGTGGATAGTGGCGATCTTTTGGCAGAAGGAAATTTTTATGATGTTTCCTATTTGGAACAACAGAATAAAAATGAAGGTTTTTTTGCCAAACTTTTCAGATAGGGGAAGTTTTGTTTGGGATTACAGATGACAGAACAATTAACAGCATTTTATCACTCAGCTTTGACAGGGTGTATGCTTTGTTTTTTTTATGATATAATAAGAATTATGAGATGTTTAATTAATCCTCCGATTTTTTGGATAAACATTGAGGATATTATTTTCTCTTTTATTGCATCACTTATATGTTTTGGAATCACATTGACAGTGTACCCCGGTACATTCAGATTATATATGCTGACAGGACTTATTATGGGAGGTTTAATTTATCATTTTTGTGTTGGTAAATATATAGTGAGTTTTATAGGTAAAAAATTTGCAAAAATAAGAAAATTTATAAATAAGAAAATAATTCTCTATAAAAACAAAAATAAATAGCTATATAGCTATTGCATATTCAAAATAAATTGTGTATAATATATTCTATGTACATATTATATATGAAAAGGAGTTATTTACCATGGGTAAAAACAGGAAACAAAAAATAAATCCCGTAGTTAAACTTTGTTTAATGGTGTTTACTTTCTATATTGTAG
>JAHHUA010000023.1 GCA_020024235.1 Oscillospiraceae bacterium | reverse complement strand
GGGAGCAATTTAAAAACACGCGTGGTAAAAAACTAAAACTTAATAAAAATAAAAGCGCGAAATGACAGCGGGGTCGCCCCGCATGATGTTGACAGGTTGGAATTTAGGTAATATAATAAAAACCTAATGTTTATGATAGGATATTAAAAAATTTTTGTATTAAAGGTGACAGAATGAAAAAAATAATTATAACAATGCTGTGTGTGATTTTGGTGTTTTCAGTGATGGGATGTCATGGAAAAACACCTGTATCAGACATAAATGGGTCAAATGAAAATACAGAGGAGAAATTAACTATTCCATGGGATATAACAGGAGAATATTTTCTTAGTTATGTAAATAATGCTTTAGAAAAAAACGAAGAAGAAAAATTTGACAAAACAAATGCTCCCAAAATGCTTTATATAGACAGTAAGGATAAGGCAACCGAAGCCGGAAGACTGGAGTGTTATGTTTTGGGATTTGAAAATTTTCAAACAGAACAGTTGGAACCTATTATAAAAGCATCAAATTCCCAAGATGAAAAAGAAATTTATGTGGTATTTAAAACTCATTTTAAAGATAATTCAAGCAAAAATGAGTATGATTTAAAAGTAACAATTCTAAATGAAAATATGGTGTATTATACTGTTACAGATAAAGAAAATAATTTGATTGTAAGCTATGAATTTACAAAAGCAATAATCAGAAACGGCAGTTATAAATATTTTAATACAGAAACACAAGAAGAATATCCGTTATTTATAAACCAGGACGGACATAAATACAGCATAAATTTTATGAACAGATATAAAGCTGATGATTTTGCGGAAAATTTCAATGTAGACAATGGTATACCTGTACAAAACGGGGTTTTATATGAGAATATTAAACTGAAAGATGAGGTTGGGGAATTTGAAAATGCCTCTATGGATATGTTTTTATCAAATCCGCTGAATATGTACAACACCGTTGAAATAAAATTTTATAAAGACAGCCGTCAGGAAGAACCTGAGATATTTTTTCTTTACAGTATACTTGATGAATCTGCCTGGGAATATGATTACTGTGGAGAATATTATAAAGATGATGAACATTCCACATCTGAAAAAATAACGGTTTATAAAAACAGTTTGGATATTGACGGAAGATATACAATGAACTTTGATGTGGAAGATTTGTTTATGGGCTGGAGACCTCTTGAAATAACCGATAATGAAACAGGAGAAGTATCTTTTGCAAAAGTTTCTGTTTATTTTGATGACAAAAAAGCTTATTTTTCTGTTTATTCCGTAAATGGTGATTATGATATTTATGCCCGTGGTGATAAAAAATTAAAATAAACAAAAAACCGATGCGTTTTTACGCATCGGTTTTTCTTATATAAGTGCTGCCAATTTAAAAATAACATTTACTATAAAACAGAGTATAAATCCTGAAACAGTGGGAAGAAGGAAACTGAGTAATGTCCATTTAAAACTGCCTGTTTCCCTTTTTACAGTTAAACAGGTGGTAGAACAGGGCCAATGACAAAGAGTAAAAATCAAAACAGATACAGCAGTTTGAATTGTCCAGCCGCAATTTACAAAAAGAGCTTTAAGACTTTCCAAACTTTCATAATCAACTAAAGCACCACATCCGGTGTATGCCATAATCATTATGGGAACAACTATTTCATTGGCAGGAAATCCTAAGATAAATGCCAAAAGAATTATTCCGTCCATACCGAAAAGAGAAGCGAATGGATTGAGAAAATCAGCACATATAGCTAAAATGGTGTTTTCACCTACATAGACATTTGCCATAATCCAGATAATAAGTCCTGCGGGGGCTGCCACCATAACAGCTCTGCCTAAAACAAATAAAGTTCTGTCAAAAATAGAGCGTACTATAACTTTTCCGATTTGTGGAGGGCGGTAGGGAGGCATTTCCAAAGCAAAAGATGATGGTATGCCCTTAAGTATGGTTTTGGAAAGAATTTTAGACATGATAAAAGTTACAATTACTCCTGAAATAATAACTATGCTTAAAATAATTGCAGAAAAAAGTCCGTTCCATGGAGCAGTTAATGTTATACCTCCGAAAAACATGGTAGTTATGGCAATGAGAGTGGGAAATCTTCCGTTACATGGCATGAAATTATTTGTGAGAATAGCTATTATTCGTTCTCGGGGTGAGTTTATTATTCGGCATCCTGTAACACCTACTGCGTTACAGCCAAGTCCCATACACATTGTAAGTGCCTGTTTGCCTGAGGAACCTGATTTTTCAAAATTGTTATCCAGATTAAAAGCTACACGGGGTAAATATCCGAAATCCTCCAACAAAGTAAACAGTGGAAAAAAAATAGCCATAGGTGGAAGCATTACAGAAACAACCCATGCCAAAACCCGATAAACTCCCAGTACAAGCACACCATGAAGCCATGAAGGCAGGTTATTGGATACAAAAAAATTGGTTAAGTAATCCTCTATTTTGAAAAGACTGTTGTAAATAAGCTGGGAAGGGTAATTGGCACCGCTGATTGTAATCCACAGAACCAAAAATAAAAGTGCCAGCATAATAGGAAGAGATGTATATTTTCCGGTCAGGAATTTATCAAGTTTTCTGTCGGATTTATTGGAGTTTTCATTCAGAGTAAGTATATTTTTGGCTATTTTTTCTGCGGTAAGTATATATGAAGATTTAATTAATTCAATAGGGGAAGTGTCAATTTCCGCATAAAGCTCTTTAAGTGCGGCTTTTATTTTGGGAGAGTAGTTTTCTAAATTTTCAGGAGTTGATTTTTTAATTATTTCCAAAGCATCATAGCGGGATAAATAATCCGTTTTCGGAAAACATGAAATAATTTTATTTATGGTTTTCTCAATACTGTCCGGAAATTGTATTTTAAATTTTGTAGTGTTTTTTTCCTTGCAAATTTTTTCAGTGGCTTTAGCAAGGTTGTGAAGTCCTTTTTTATTTCGGGCACAGCATGGCACTACAGGTATATGAAGAATTTCCTCTAATTTATTAATATCAGTTTTTATGTTTTTCTTTTTGGCTTCATCTATAAGATTTAAGCAAAGCACTGTATTTGGTGTTATATCCATAATCTGAAACAGAAGATTTAAGTTTCTTTCCAAACAGGTAGCATCACAGACTACTATTACAGCGTCAGTAGCTCCTGTAAGCAGATAATCCCCTGCTATTTCTTCTTCGGGGGAGTCGGCATCAAGGGAATAAATCCCTGGTAAATCCACCAAAGTGTACATATTTCCGTTAAAAGCATATTTGCCGAAAGCGGTGGAAACAGTTTTGCCGGTCCAGTTTCCTGTATGCTGTTTCATACCGGTAAGAGCATTGAAAACGGTACTTTTCCCCACATTGGGATTGCCCGCTAAACCTACGGTGTATGACTCACTGCTTGTCAAAATATCAGCTCCTTTTTAAATTTTATACAAGCTCTGCAAAAATCTTTTGACAGTCTGATTTTCTCAAAGCTACTATGGTTCCTCGTATATCAAAGGCCAGAGGACTTTTTCCCATGGCTATGTTTACACATTTTATTTTTGTTCCTTCAATTAGTCCTAAATCAAAAAGACGGGTTTTGAGAGTTTTATCGCAATAGATATTGCGGATAATGGCACACTCATCTTTTGATATTTTAGAAAGTGGTATATTATTCAAAATTTTTTCCCCCCTTACAATTAATTTTTATAACCACTTTCAATATATTCCTATATTTATATTTTGTGAGTATTCCAAGGGTATATAGAAAAAACAGAAAATAAAATCTAAATTATTGTGAGATATTATTTTGTATTTCGGTAGAAAAAATTCGTATTTCATGCTATTATATTATATATGTGATTTAAATCTCGGATATGAAATGAGGTAAAAAATTTGATAAGTGAGGAACTTAAAAATAAATATCTAAAGCTAAGAAAAAAGATAATAGAGAAAAAATTCGGACGCATGAATGATATGCAGATGAAAGCTGTGGTAAAAGCTAAAGGGCCTGTTTTGATTTTGGCCGGTGCAGGCAGCGGAAAAACTACAGTACTTGTAAACAGAATTGCAAATTTGGTTAAATACGGCGATGCTTATGAAAGCGAATATGTTCCGCCTTTTGTTTCTGAAGAAGATATAACCTATATGGAAGAATATCTTACAAAGGGCGGTGATGATGAAAAAATAAATGAGATAATGGCACCTTATAAGATAAATCCATGGAATATTTTAGCTATTACTTTTACAAACAAAGCTGCCAATGAACTGAGAGAAAGGCTTTCTCTTATGTTGGGGGATATGGCTGAGGATATTAATGCCGCTACATTTCACTCTGCCTGTGTGAGAATTTTAAGACGGGAATGTGAAAGATTGGGATATGAAAGAAATTTTACTATATATGACACTGACGATTCCCTTAAAGTGATAAAAGAAGTTATGAAAAACCTTGAAATGGAGGAAAAATTATTTCCTCCGAAAATGGTTTTATCACAAATGGGTAAATTTAAAGATTTTATGATAAGTCCAAAAGAGGCAATGGAAGAAAATGCAGCGGATTTCAGAATGAGCAAAATTTCCAAAATTTATGAAGAATATCAAAAACAACTGAAAAAATCCAATGCTATGGACTTTGATGACATAATTACTCAAACAGTAAGACTTTTTCAGGAAAACGAAGATATTTTGGAAAAATACCGCAATAAATTCAGATATATTATGGTGGACGAATATCAGGATACTAATAACTCTCAGTATATGCTGGTAAGTCTTTTGGCAGAAAAACATCATAACCTATGTGTAGTGGGCGATGATGACCAAAGTATTTATAAATTCAGAGGAGCTACCATAGAAAATATATTAAACTTTGAAAAACAGTTTAAGGATACCGTTGTTATTAGATTGGAACAAAATTATCGTTCCACACAGACTATTTTGGATGCGGCAAATAATGTTATAAAAAATAACAAGGAACGAAAAGGAAAAAATCTTTGGACAGATAAGGGAGAGGGAGAAAAAATAAAAATTTTCCGCTCTGAAAATGAGAGTACGGAAGCTCAGTTTATATCCGACATAATTGAGAAAAATGTCATAGGGGGAGCTGCTTATTCCGACCATGCTGTTTTGTATCGTATGAATGCTCAGTCAAATACAATAGAAAGAGCCCTTTTACAAAGAAGTATACCTTATAAAATTTTCGGTGGGCTTAAATTCTATGAGAGAAAAGAAATTAAAGATGTGATTGCTTATTTGAGCGTCATAAATAATCCTGATGATAAACTAAGGATGAAAAGAATTATAAATGAACCCAAAAGAGGTATAGGTACCGCTACTGTGGAAATGTGCGAAACTATTGCTGACACTATAGGTCTTCCTTTGTTTGAGGTTATGGACAGAGCAGATGAATATGCACCTTTGCAGAGAAAAGCAAAGGATTTAAAACAATTTACCGGGATGCTGAAGTTAATTATGTGTCAGACAGACAGTATGCCTCTAAACGAATTTTTAGATATGGTTTTGGAAAAGACAGGTTATCTGGAAATGCTAAAGGCAGAAGGAATACAGGGTGAAACCCGTATAGAAAATGTGGAAGAACTTAAAACAAACATGATTAAATATGAAGCGGAAAATGAAGAAAGCACCTTGTCGGGATTTTTGGAGGAAATAACTCTTTACACCGACCTTGACCGCCATGATGACAGTGATGTGGTTATGCTTATGACTTTGCATTCAGCTAAGGGCTTGGAGTTTCCCTATGTGTTTATAGCGGGTATGGAAAATAATATATTCCCGGGAATAATGTCAAGAGGAATAACTTCCGAGATGGAGGAAGAACGGCGACTGGCTTATGTGGGAATTACCAGAGCAAAAAAAGAACTTTATATTACCTGTGCAGAGCAAAGAATG
Source organism: Oscillospiraceae bacterium (assembly GCA_020024235.1). GTDB lineage: Bacteria > Bacillota > Clostridia > Oscillospirales > Ruminococcaceae > JAHHUA01. Next base: position 10,015 of record JAHHUA010000023.1, on the reverse strand, counting down.
GTATTTGGAAAAATAAGTCTTAATCCTATAAGTGATTTTGTAAAAGAAATTCCAATGGAACTTTGCAATTATGAAGATAAAACTATAAGAAAAGCCACTTTATCCGAAATGGAATCTTTCACCAGAAAAAAAACCGGAATAAACCGTGGCAGTACAGCAACAAACAGAAATTCTTCACCTGCTGCTAAAAAAACACAGACTGTCAAATACAACACAGGTGATATGGTGGAACACAATGTTTTCGGAATGGGCACAATTTTATCTGCAAAGCCTATGGGAAATGACAGTCTTTTGGAAATAGAATTTGAAAAAGTCGGAACCAGAAAAATAATGGCTAATTTTGCAAAAATGAAGAAATTAAGTTAATTTCATTCACATATACGATTTATTGTCATACAATATATTGATAACTTCTAAAAACATTATATAAACAGGAGGTTTTTGTATGGCAATGAAAGAAGGGCCTGTAAATACAACAGGCAACAACTGCTTTAAGGAAGCTGTGTGCATAGATACCAAAAGAATTTATGACAGTGCATCCGATAAGGACTGTCTTGATGATTTGGAGGTTTATTTTACCGAATGTGATCAGCAGATTATCGACAATGCCAATAGTGTAAAAATAAAGGATTGTAAAATTATAGATGTGTACTTAGATGTGGAACCCATACCTTTTAACAAAGGATTTTACAGTGTTGATATTACCTTTTTCTTTGAAGTAAAGCTGAGTGTTTACACAGCACCTTTGGTTCCGCCTGTTACAGTAAAAGGTCTTTCTATATTTTCAAAGAAGGTTATCCTTTACGGCAGCGATGGAAATGTATCCAATTTCAGCTCTGACAGAAACGGTATGGACTGCAAATACAGAGGAAGCAATGCTCCTATTGCATCGGTACAGTGTGTAGATCCTGTCTGTCTTTCTGTAAAACTTGCAGAAAAATGTCAGTGCTCTGAACCCTGCTGTGAAATTCCCGAATGTATTTGCAGTAGTTTTAACGGAAAATTTTGCTGCTGCGAAAGAAAAAAATATGTCTTTGTTACATTGGGTCTTTTCACTATTGTACAGCTTGAAAGAAGAGTTCAGGTAATGATACCCGCTTATGATTTCTGTGTTCCCGAAAAAGGCAGTGTAGCTTCTTCCGGAGATGATCCCTGCGAACTCTTTAAGAAGATTAAATTCCCAACGGATGCGTTTTTCCCACCTAAAATGGAGGAAAACTGCGATAATTAAACATAACAGTTTTAAACAAAAACATAATTTAAAAGGGTGTTGCATCCGACACCCTTTTAAAATAAAATATATCAGGAGAATTAAAATGCCAAAAGTAAAACTTATCTCATATACACCAAACCCCGTAAAAACAGTGGCTGCTGCCGCTAAACTTTGCTATAGTTCATCTGATGTTGACACTTTGCTGGACAACCTTACAGATGAAAAAGCCGAAAACTTTGTGGAAATGCTCAGAGAAATCGGCCACGAAAGCCCAATAGAACATATATCCTTTACTTTTGCAATAGAAGGTGTTTCACGGTCATTGCTGGCTCAAATTACAAGGCACAGAATAGCATCTTACAGTGTACAAAGCCAAAGATATGTAAAGGAAAATTCTTTTGAATATGTGATACCTACTGAAATAGAATCAGTACCCGAGGCAAAAAGGCTTTTTATTGAAACCATGGATAAAATACAGAACGCTTATGATGAACTGGCAAAAATATTGTCGGAAAAACATTATAATACTATGATTGAAATGGGAATGGAAGAAAGGGAAGCCAAAAAAGCCGCAGAGAAAAAGGGTATTGAAGATGCAAGATTTGTTTTGCCCAATGCCTGCTGTACCAAAATGATTGTTACCATGAATGCAAGAAGCTTGATTAACTTTTTTAATCATAGATGCTGTAATCGTGCCCAGTGGGAAATAAGAGAAGTTGCAGATATGATGCTAAGGGAAGTTAAAAAAGCAGCTTATCCGATTTTTAAAGATGCAGGACCAAAATGCTTAAAAAAGCCTTGCCCGGAGGGGAAAATGACCTGCGGAAAAATTAATGAAGTGAGAGAAAAATATAAAAACCTATAAAAGGGGATAAATTAAAAATGCAGAGCAAATTAATAGTTATAGATGGTATAGATGGCAGCGGAAAAGAAACCCAAAGCAATCTTTTGGCGGATTATTTAAATAAAATAGGGAAATCTGTCAGAAAAATTTCTTTCCCCGATTATGATAAACCATCTTCAGCTTTGGTAAAAATGTATTTAAAAGGTGAAATAGGACAATCCTCTGAAATAAATGTATATGCAGCTTCGGGATTTTATGCCTCTGACAGATATATAAGTTACAAAACCGACTGGGAAAAAGATATAAGGGAAAAAGACTATATAATTGCTGACAGATATACTACTTCAAATATTATTCATCAAATGGTAAGACTTGAGGAAGGGGAAAGAAAAGCCTATATAGACTGGCTTTATGATTATGAATACGAAAAAATGGGTCTTCCCCGTCCGGATTTGATAATTTATTTGGATATGCCGCCTAAGATTACAAAAAAATTAATTGAAAAGAGATATAGCGGAGATAATAATAAAAAAGACATATTGGAATCTGATTACGAATATATGGAAAAATGCCGTAAATCCGCTATGTATGCCGCAGATAAATTAAACTGGCAGATTATCCCCTGCTTTGAAGAGGATGAGCCTTTGGAAATTTCTCATATACAAAATAAAATCAGAAACTGTGTAAATAAATTTTTTGAAATAAAATAATAAGAAAAAGAAAGAGAAGAATTATGATATATATTTTTTTAGCTCAGGGTTTTGAGGAAATAGAAGCAGTTGCAGTAATAGATGTGCTTAGAAGAACTTCGGCACTTCCTGTTATGGTTGTAGGTGTGGGGGGAAAGGAAATAACAGGTGCTCACGGAATTAAAATAATTGCCGACATTGATGAAACCGAAGTAAATGTTGAAAATATAGAGGCTATTGTTTTGCCGGGAGGACTTCCCGGAACTGTTAATTTGGAAAACAGTCCATATGTGAAAGATTATATAGGATATTGCAGTGTTACAAATAAATATATAGCTGCAATTTGTGCCGCACCTTCTATTTTAGGGCATATGGGACTTTTGGAGGATAAAACAGTTACCTGTTATCCGGGATTTGAAACAGAGCTTGGCAATAATGTTATTTATACAGGCAGGCTTGTGGAAACAGACGGAAATATTATCACAGGAAAAGGCCCTGGTGCCGCTTTGGAATTTGCTCTTAAAATTGCAGAAGAATTAATCGGTGAGGAAAAAACAAAAATAGTAAAAGATGGACTGATGGTGAAATAAATGGATATAAGAGAATATAAAAAAGCTCTGAGAACCAAAACCAAAAAATTCAGAAGAAATTTGGCCCTTGATTATAAAAAAAGATTAGATGACAGCATCACCGAAATTTTTTTAAGCTCTCAAATATATAAAGAATGTTCATCGGTTTTTTGTTATGTATCCACACCCATTGAAGTTGACACAAAATCTATTATAGAAAAAGCTTTGGCTGATGGCAAAACCGTAGCTGTCCCAAGGTGTATAGCGGGTACAAGATTTATGGAGTTTATACCTATAAAATCCTTTGAGGATTTGGAAAAAGGGTCTTTCGGTGTTTTGGAGCCTAAAACCGAACTTACTCAAAGAGCCAGAGAAGATGAAAAAACAATTTGTTTAATTCCCGCTTTGATGTATGATTCCAAAGGCTACAGACTGGGTTACGGCGGAGGATATTATGACAGATTTTTATCCCGTTTTACGGGTAAAACCATAGGACTTATATATTCTCAAAATATAAGCAAAAAAATTTTTCATGGCAGATATGATGTACCTGTTTCATACATAGTCAGCCAGAGTTCTATGAGAAAAATTCCAAAAATTCAAAGAAATATTGATTAATTAATATTTTTGTAATATTATGTTTTATATAAAGCTTTATAATATACAAACTGATAAAATTAACTAATTTTTATTTATACAGGAGGTTTATCGTGAAAGAATATCATCCATCTAATAACAACGAAGATTTTATAAAAGGTGATACAGTTGCTTATAAAAAAAGATACAGAAATCACTGGGGCAGAGCATTTGTGCTTTTGTTTGCAATTTTGGGATTGTCATTTTTTATAGCCTTTTATGCTTTGGCAAGTGCCAGAGATTTGCTTGGTTTGGACAAGCCTGATAAGCAAATTGAAATTACAGTTAAAAAAGATATGAGTTTAAACCAGGTTATAAATCTGCTTAAAGAAAAAAAGATTATTGAACAGCCATTTACTTTTTCTGTTTATGCAGGTATTAAAAATATGGACGAAACCTTAAAACCCGGCACATATATTTTGAATTCCAATATGGCTTATGACCAGATTATTATGGCTATGTCCGCAGGGGATAAGGTAAAGGATACTGTAAAACTTACTTTCTATGAAGGCATGACAATTAAAGAAATAGGCAGAAAACTTGAGGAAAATGATGTTTGTGGTTTTGACCAATTTATAGATGCTATACAAAACGGTCAGTATGATTATGATTTTGTTTCACGCATACCTATGGATGAACACAGATTCAGACGACTGGAAGGATATATGTTCCCTGATACCTATGAATTTTATGTAGGAATGAATCCGGAACAAGTTGTCAGAAAGTTTTTGAGCAACTTCCAGAAAAAACTCACTCCCGAAATTGACGCAAAAATTAAAAACAGCGGAAAGAGCCTTGACCAGATTATAACTTTGGCATCAATTATACAAAAAGAAGCATCTGAAACAGAAGAAATGGGAAAAGTATCCTCTGTATTCCACAACAGATTGGATACTCCGGCAACTTTCCCGAAACTTCAGTCCGATGTAACCATATTCTATGTTGAAAAGGATATTAAACCTTTCTTAAACAAACAAAATCAGGCACTTTATGATGCTTATAATACTTATGTTTGTGAAGGATTGCCTGTGGCTCCTGTTGCAAACCCCGGTATTGAAGCTATAATGGCAGCTATTGAACCTGAAGAAACACCTTATTACTTCTTCCTTACCGATGTAAACGGAAAGTATTATTATGCCAAAACTGCCCAAGAACATTATCAAAATGACTATACTGCATCTAAACTCGGCAAAACTCACGGCATATCAATGCAGTAAATTAGATTTAAAAGGAGATTAATATGTCTGAAATAATAAAACCGGAAGTCCTGGCTCCGGTAGGGGATAGAGAAAGACTGGAAGCCGCTGTTTTATACGGAGCTGACGCTGTATATTTAGGGGGTAAATCTTTAGGTATGAGAGCAAACCCGGCTAACTTTACAGCGGAAGAACTGGCAGAAGCCGTAAAATTTGCTCATTCCAAAGGTGTAAGAGTGTATTTAACCTGCAATACTTTGCCCACAAATGAGGAAATAGATCTTCTTCCACAGTTTATAAGTGAAGCTGTAGAGGCGAAAGTTGATGCCATTATAGTTGCTGACATAGGCGTTTTAATGGCAGTAAAACGATTAGCACCTCATATTGATATACACATTTCCACTCAAACAGGTATTGTAAACTATTTGACAGCTAATGAACTTTATAATTTGGGAGCTAAAAGAGTGGTTTTGGCAAGGGAACTTTCTCTTGAAACAATTAAGACCATAAGAGATAAAACTCCTAAGGATTTGGAAATAGAATGTTTTGTTCATGGTGCTATTTGTATGTCTTTTTCAGGCAGATGTCTTTTGTCAAATTATCTTACCGGAAGAGATGCCAACCGTGGTGAATGTGCTCAGCCCTGTCGCTGGGGGTATCATCTTATGGAAGAAAAAAGACCGGGACAGTATTATCCCGTTTTTGAAGATGAAAAAGGTTCATATATCTTAAATGCCAAAGATATGTGTATGATTGAACACATTGATGAACTGGTGAAGGCAGGTATTACTTCACTTAAAATAGAAGGCAGAGCAAAATCCGCTTATTATGTAGGTGTAGTTACTAATGCATACCGCAATGCAGTTGATATGTATATGAAAAATCCTGATAATTTTAAGCTTGAAGACTGGATAGAAGAAGAAACCAGAAAAGTCAGCCACAGAGAATATTCAACAGGATTTTACTATGGCAGACCTGACCAATGCTACCAAAACGGCGGCTATGTAAGAGAATGGGATATTATAGCCAATGCAAAGGAAGCTGACGGAAAGTATATGACAGTTATAAGCCGAAATAAGTTTTCGGTAGGTGATACAGCAGAAATTTTAGAGCCTTCCAAAAAACCTGTTACCATTGAAATCAGGGAAATTTTAAATGCTGAGGGTGAAAGTATTGATGCTGCCTGTAATCCTATGGGTGAATATAAAATTCCTTATGAGGGCAGTATTATCAGCGGTTCTATTATCAGAAAAGCAAAGTAATAAAAATATAAATCAAGAGGTGTATTATTAAATGAAAAAAGTGCTGATGCTGGCAACAGGCGGTACAATAGCTTCATCACAGGGAAAAAACGGTCTTGAACCCACAAAGTCATCTCCACATATTTTAAAAGCTATTTCCGGACTTTCGGAAAATTTTGATATTACCTACAGAGATATTTTAAATTTGGACAGCTCCAATATTCAAAGTGAGGACTGGAGAATAATTGCAGATAATATTAATAAAAATCTAAAAGATTATGACGGAATAGTGGTAACTCATGGAACGGATACAATGGCTTATACCGCATCCATGATTACATATATGCTCAAAGGACTTAACAAACCTGTGGTTTTTACAGGCTCACAAATTCCTATGGGTATGGCTTTTTCCGATGCTGTCCGCAATTTGGAACTGGCTTTTTATGCAGTGGAAAAAAATATAAAAGGTGTTACAATAGCTTTTAACAATAAAATTATAAACGGCTGTCGTGCAGTTAAAGTCAGTACCATGAGTTTTGATGCTTTTGAAAGTATAAATGCACCTTACAGAGCCGAAGTTTTTGCCAATGGAATAAGAGTTAATAAAAATTTTAAATATGAGCCTAAATATGAATACAGTTTCTGCCCTGAGCTATGCAATAATGTGTTTTTGATGAAGCTTATTCCCGGGACAAACCCAGATATTTTTGATAATCTTCTTCATTTGGGATATAAGGGTGTTGTTATAGAAACATTCGGGGCAGGGGGTATGCATTTTGTCCGCAGAGATTTGCTTACCTCCATTGAAAAGCTTATTAAAAACGGTGTAGCTGTAGTTATATGCAGTCAATGTCTTTATGAATCCTCGGACTGTTCTATTTATGAAGTGGGCAAAAAGCTCCTTGAAACAGGTGTTATAGAGGGCAAGGACATGACTACCGAAGCTATTGTTACAAAGCTTATGTGGGCATTGGGTCAAACCAATGATATAAATGAAATCAGAAAGATTTTTGCTACAAACTATGCAGGTGAAATTAATTTTGACTGATATATTTTAAACATACAAAATTTTTCAGTATATATTCATATAATCGGTTAGCTGTGTTTAATTGAGAAAGGAAAGTTCACAATGAAAAAGAAAACCATCACCGTATTAATCTTTGTGTTTGTGATTTTGGCTATGGGAGCTTTGCTATTTTACAATATATGGAATAACTATTCCAATATTTTAAAGGCAAATTGGGGAATTTCTCTGCCATATAAAGCAGTATGCAAAGAAGTATACAGCAATACTGACAGTGGCTGGCCAGGTGATGGTCTGCGTTATCATGTATTTTCCTACAAATATGAAGATTACATAGATAATATGTTTGTATGGCTTATTACAGAAAAAGAAACCATATATAAAGACAGCTACAGTAAAGCAGCTAAGGAATGGCTGGATAAACTTAATGTGCCAGAGGAAAACCGACCTGATTTCAGCAAAACTCTTTATTATTGGTATCATAGCAAAGATGATAATGATGAGATTATTTTAATATTGGATGAGGAAAATAATCTCCTCTATATTTTGGAATCTTTAATATAAAAAATTATAACCCCTTCCGATTATTTTGTCGGAAGGGGTTATTTTATAAAGTAAAGTTTCAATCTTTATTGTAACTGAATGTTTAAAAGATTATTTTACATCTGCCATGCCGCTGCTGCCAAACATTCTGATTTTTTTGATGGCAACTTGTTTTACAGCTTCTCTTGCAGGGGATAAAATCTTTCTTGGGTCAAATACATCAGGGTCAGCGTCAAATGCAGAATGAATTCCATCAGTAAATGCCTGTCTGAAATCTGTGTCGATGTTAATTTTATTTACACCGAGAGATACACATTTTTTAAGCTGTTCCTCTGTAAGACCTGATGCACCATGAAGAACTATTGGCATATTCAGCATTTTTTTTATTGTGTCAAGGCGTTCATAATCAAGTTTGGGCTCGCCTTTATATTTACCGTGAGCAGTTCCGATAGCTATAGCCAAAGAGTCAATTCCTGTTTCTTTTACAAATTTTTCGGCTTCCTGAGGATTTGTATAAATTGAATCTTTTTCTTCTACAGAAATATTATCTTCTGTACCGGAAAGCCTGCCCAGTTCCGCTTCTACAGAAATGCCGGCTGCATGAGCGATTTTTACTATATGGGCAGTTTCAGCTATATTTGTTTCCAATGGGTGATGAGAACCATCATACATAACAGAGGTCCAGCCATGGGTCATGCATTGTATAATTGTTTCATATGTAGTGCCATGGTCAAGGTGAAGACAAATGGGAATATCTGTTTTGGAGGCAGCTACTTTAACCATAGCGGACAGATAGTCCATACCTGCATATTTTATTGCACCTTCTGAAACCTGAAGTAAAACAGGTGAGCGTTCTTCTTCGGCTGCAGCTACCAAAGCCTGTAAAATTTCCATGTTATTAATGTTGAATGCACCCACTGCATAGCCGTGTTTATGAGCGTGTTCCAGCATTTGTTTGCCTGATACTAACATTTTAAATTACCTTCTTTCGGATAAATTCGTGTTTATAAAATCGGAAAACCGATTAACTAATATTATTTTTTATATTCCTGAGGGAGGGCGTCGGGACATACTCTTACATAATTAAAAATATACTGTTGAGCTATGCCGCCGTAAGGCTCAGCACATTTTGGCAAACCTTGGGGAAATAAATATTCCATGGCTCGTTTTATCCAAACATCTTTTGGGAAAGCGTCAATTCTGCCAAAACCGAAAAGCAAAGCACAGTCAGCTACTTTTATGCCAACACCCACAATTTTCATAAGTTCTTTTCGGGCATCTTCCAAAGGCATTTGTGCAACCTTATCCAGGTCAACTTCCTTTGATGCCACTTTTTTAGCGGCATCAATAATATAGCGGGCACGAAATCCCGCTCTTAATTCAGATAAATCCTCCGGGGAATATTCTGCCAGTTTTTCTGCAGTGGGGAAAGAGTAAAATCCCTGTCCCAAATCTTCGCCGAAATTCTCGCAAAGTCTGTCAATAATGCCTTTTATGCGTTTAATATTGTTGTTTTGGCTTATAATAAAAGAACAGAGAGTTTCCCAGTGCTTTTGACGGAGTATTCTGATTCCGGGAGAAAATTCACAGGCTTTTGCCATAGTTTCATCAGTTGAAAGAATTTTTTTAATTTCCCCATAGTTTCGGTTTAAATCAAAATAGTCAATCCAAAGGTTTAAAAAATCATCTTGACAGCAGTTTTCCAATATATACAAGTCATTTTCTTTTTTTATTCGGCAAATTTTTCCTTCAACCACACCTGAAAAGCTTTTGTCATCATTTTCTTTCCAGCGAAAAGCCTGTCCGCAGTCTAAAGTTTCAGCCAAGTCAAAATCATTAAGCTCAGAAATAATTACCGAGTTATTTTCAAAAGTATATTTCAAAGTTTATTCCAATCCTTTATTATGATATACACAAATAATAACATATTTTTGGAGTAAAAACAATGCAATTAAGTAATACTTAAAAAATAATTTATAAAGAATTAAAATTAAATATTGACAGTCAAAAATGTGGATAACTTTTTATAAGAACTTAAAATCATATAGAATAAAATATAA
>JAHHUA010000223.1 GCA_020024235.1 Oscillospiraceae bacterium | reverse complement strand
TTTTGACACATAATAAATCAAATGAGGCCAAACTTTGCATAAAATTTATTTTAGAATATGTTATATATAGTTTTTACGTAGCCAATTTAGTGTGTGTTAATATCAATGATGTCGATGATGCAATGGCAAATGGTTTTGGTTGGATACCTCCAATTTCTTTTGTAGAAGCATTAGGTGGAAAAAGTGCATTTCTTAAATTATGTAATAAACACTTTTCAGAACATTTTATTCAAAAATCTCAAATTGTAAAAACAATTGCAAAATGTGAAAAATCAAAGTATGATTTCCGATTATTTTTGAAGGCTCGATTAAGATAGGATAGGTATAGTAATGAATAAAAAGGTATATGTATTAGGTGGTGCACAAACTAATTTTGAACGCAATTGGAGCAAAGAAGGCAAGGGTGTCATTGCATTATTGAAAGAAGTTATTGTAGATGGTTTAACATCAGTAGGGTTGACATATGATGATATAGATAAACTTCAGCAGCAAAGAAGAATTGCTTGTTTTGTGGGAAATTTTATAGGTGAGTATTTTATTAACCAAGGACATTTAGGTGCTTTATTGACAAAGGTTTCACCTTCATTTTATGGTGTTCCATGTGCTAGATATGAAGCGGCATGTGCTTCTGGATCTGTTGCCTTAGATGCAGGAATCACAAAAATTAAAAGTGGTGATTATGACCTTGTGATAGTTGTTGGTTTTGAATTGATGAAAACAGTTTCTTCAGCTGTTTGTGGGGATTACTTAGGAAGAGCAGCATTTTATGAAAATGAAGGAAAAGGTATTGATTTTCCATTTCCCAAATTGTTTGGACAATTGGCAGATGAATTGATAAAAAAATATAATTTGGATGAGGTACAGCTGTTAAAAAATCTGGCAAGAATTTCAGCAATTAATTATGAAAATGCAAAACGTAACCCAAATGCACAAACAAAAAAGTGGTTTAATAATTATAAAAAAGCTTCTATGCGTGGAGATGAAAATAATCCACTTGTTGGTGGGAAGCTGGCTGTTACTGATTGTTCTCAAGTTACTGATGGTGCGGCAATGGTTGTTCTAGCATCTGAAAATTTTATAAAGTGTCAAAATATTGACGATAAGGGTTTGCCTTATGTGAAAGGTTGGGGACATACAGTTGCACCTATGGAATTTTCTGAAAAAATGAAATATTCAAATAACTCAGATTATATTTTGCCATTTACACATCAATGTGTTTTAGATGCTTATGCAAGAGCTAATATAACCGTTAAAGATATAGATTTTTTTGAAACACATGATTGTTTTACTACATCTGAATATATCTCTATTTCTGCTTTTGGATTGACAAAACCAGGATACGAATACAAGGCAATTGAAAATGGATCAATTGCTTTTAATGGAAAAAATCCAATTAATCCAAGTGGTGGTTTAATCGGGTGTGGGCACCCCGTAGGGGCATCCGGTGTTAGAATGTTTTTGGATTTATACAAGCAAATTACTGGTACGGCTGGAGGTTATCAGTTAAAAAA
>JAHHUA010000222.1 GCA_020024235.1 Oscillospiraceae bacterium | reverse complement strand
CATTTATACCATAAGTCCGCACAAACACAAAAAAACTATATAATAAAAACAAACATCGAAGTATTATATAAAGATAAGGAAATTAGTACTTAAATAATTGAGTAAATGTCAGGTGGTAAAAACAAAGAGTTGCTTTAGCAAGAGCTATTCTTAAAAATCCTAAAGTATATTTACCTTATGAATCTGCCTTTGTATTAAATAAAGGAACTTCTGAAATGGCAGAGAAAATTTTTTAATTGAAAATGCCACATAAACGAAATTATACAAAGAATAAATTTGATAAAGGAAGAAGGATAAAAAGTGAATATTACAGCTAAAAATGTATTAAAAAAATCTGTAGGCAATTTACTTATAGCCGGATTTGCAGTGTGTTTTGGATCAGCCCTCAGTATAGTTTATTTAGAGTGCATAAGACTTTTGTCAGACAGTGTTTTAAAAGGAAATATAAATAAGATACCAATAGTATTTGGGGTATTTTCAATAAGCTTAATTTTATCAGCTTTTATTCTCTGTATTCAAAACAGGAAGGTACTAACTGTTAAGCAAAGACTGATAGAATCATTGGAAAAAAAGGGTATAGATATATGGCTGAGTATAAATTATAAAAATAATGTAAGTGCAGAGGAAATGTTACCTATTATTAGAAATGATATTTTTACATATTCCGAACAACTTTCTGAATTTATAATAAAAATTATAGGAACAACAGTTTCAGTTATTTTTACAAGTATATATGTGATTATGATTGAGCCGTGGCTTTTTATTTTAACTCTTTTGATTTCTATTGTGGCAATTTCAATAAGTGCATACAGAGGCAGAAAACTTCCGGAACAAAACCAAAAGCTTTATTTTCATATGGGATCAATCTACAATCACAATGCAGAGTTGGTACGAAATCGAGAAGTTTCTTATGTTCTCAACAGTGATAGAGTTATTAAACCTTATTTGAATGAAATTGAGGATTATAAAGGGGATCATGCAAAAATTTTAGGTACAATGACAATGCAGAGAATTTTAGGTTCAGCAAATACACTTTTGAATACAGGTATTGTATTGATAATAGGAGGATATGGAGTTTCCAAAGGAAATATTGAAATCAGTGATTTAATTGTACTTATGGCAGCTTTGGGATTTTTAACAAATACATTATACCAAATTCCAGGATGTATTTCAAATTATCAACAGATTAAAGGTTTGGACAGCAGAATAAAATCTTTAATTACTGCTGAAAATGAAAGTACCGATGGTTCTGAAAATATCGAAAAAATTACTTCCCTTTCAGTGGAAAATTTGAGTTTTGCTTATGATAAAGGAAAAAATCTTTTTGAAAATCTGAATTTTACTTTAAAATCGGGAGAATGTCTTATTTTAAACGGTGTATCCGGTTGTGGAAAGTCAACTTTGCTGAAAATTTTCGCTGATATATTAAATAATTACTCCGGAAATATAAATTATAACGGAAAAAATCTTAAATCTGTTACAGAAAAATCCATTTGGAACAGAATTTTATATTTGAGCCAGGAACCGC
>JAHHUA010000221.1 GCA_020024235.1 Oscillospiraceae bacterium | reverse complement strand
ACATAACATAACTTGTTGAAAACCATATTCCGCAAAAAAGTGCAATTACTATAAATATTAAAAGCTGAATAAATATGTTTGCAGTTTCCCGCACATTTCCCGCCAGCACATACAAATAATCCGAGGCTGCTATTTTTTTCTTTTTTTGAGGAATACAGTCAACGGCATTATTTACAGAAAATCCAAACAGAAAAGTTATCATTGTTCCGATAAAAACATATGCAGGAAAATATTCTATATCATACCCCAAATTGCCCGAAAAAGCTGCCCAAAATATAGCTGTCAGCAAAGACGGACATAAAAGTGTTCCCATAACTTCTAAAATAAAATTTCTTTTTTTCCTGTTAAAATCCCGTTTAACAAGTTCTCCGAATGAGTCTACATGTGTTGTATCCATTTCTTCCATATCTTTATTCTTTCTCACTTTTTTCTTCCTTCCTGGTTTCAAAGATTAAATTAAAAAACCGCAGTATTATTTAATAATATCCTTATTTACCGTTACAGAATCTTCCGTTGATATTCCGTCGCCTTTTGCTTTTATTATAAATTTAACCTTATCACCGCTGTTGGTTCTGCCTTTATATTCATAATATATGTCCTTGGCATCGGTTTGCATGATGTATTTACCTTCAACTTTTTTGTCATTTATGCGAACTTCTATATAGTATTTTTCCGCATTATCCACAGCATTAAATACAACTGCAGTGCTGTCATTATCAGTAAAATAGATGCTTTCTATTTTAGGTGCTTTAAGTCTTATTTTTTCCTTTACTTCTGTCTGACTGTTTTCACCATCGGTCTGTTCTGATTGATTTTCAGATGATTCACTCAAGCTGTCCGAAGATTGTTCCTGAGATGAAGAGCTTGGTGTTTGTGAAGAATTTTCAGATGACTTGGAAGAGGTCTGCTCTCCTTTTGTATTGATAACTTTATCAAAAGTGCCAAAGTAAGAAATATTGTCGATATTATTTTCATGTGAAATTCCGTTGGAATTAACATACAAGCTTACAATCCTGCCTGCACCATGGAAACGGCATTGGTTTCCTCCGTATACTTCCTTTATATATGTTCCGTCGGAGAGATATATATCTGCAGGATAATTTACAGTCATGTTGGTATTTGTAATTTTTTCAAGTTGAATTTTAAGCATGGACTGACCTGTATATCCACCCAGCCCTATATGAGCATAACCCTTGGCATCAGGGCTGAGGTTTGACTGAACAAGTTTTGAACTGCTGTTTATATATGTGGTGCCAAATTGAGTAAATCCGCTTATTCTCACAACAGGTACGATTTTCTGTGGGTCCATACCCAGTTCCTTAGCTGTTACATTGTTAAAATTAATATTTCCGCCTAAAGCTTCAATGTATATTGAACCGCTCACATTTACATTGCTGATGTTTATGTCGCCGTTTCCGCTTTTAGCTTTAATAACTAAGTCCCCGTTTATATTTTTGTTTGACAGGTTTACTCCGCCTGATAAAATTTCAACTTTCAGTGTATCAGCTTTTTCGCTGTAATCTCCGGCTGCGTT
>JAHHUA010000220.1 GCA_020024235.1 Oscillospiraceae bacterium | reverse complement strand
TTTATAAACTAACATAAGACAAACTTACTGTAAAATTTGGTTAAAATTCCGCACTGCCTGTGGTTCTTGGGAATGGAATAACATCTCTGATGTTGTTTACCCCGGTAACATACATAACCAGTCTTTCAAATCCCAGACCAAAACCTGCGTGCTTTGTGCTGCCGTATTTACGAAGGTCAAGATACCAGTCGTAGTCTTCTTCTCTCATACCCAGTTCTTTAATACGGTTAACCAAAACATCATAGCGTTCTTCACGCTGGCTGCCGCCGATAATTTCTCCGATACCGGGAACTAAGAGGTCAGTTGCAGCAACAGTTTTTCCGTCATCATTTAAGCGCATATAAAATGCCTTAATTTCCTTTGGATAGTTTGTAAGAAATACAGGAGCTTTATAAATTTCTTCTGTAAGGTATCTTTCATGCTCTGTCTGCAAGTCGCATCCCCAGTATACAGGGTATTGGAACTTATCCTTAACCTTTTCAAGCTGTTCAATGGCTTCTGTGTAAGTCAAACGAACAAAAGGTGTGGTGATAATATGGGATAATCTTTCAAGAAGACCCTTGTCATAGAAGTTGTTGAAAAATTCCATTTCAGCAGGGCATTGTTCCATAATATATTCCAAAACATATTTCATCATGTCTTCTGCCAAATCCATATCATCTGCAAGGTCAGCAAAAGCAATTTCCGGTTCTACCATCCAAAATTCAGCTGCGTGTCTTGTAGTATTGGATTCTTCAGCACGGAAAGTGGGCCCGAATGTGTAAACTTTTCCGAAAGCCATAGCCATACATTCAGCGGAAAGCTGTCCTGAAACGGTGAGGTTTGTTGCCTTGCCAAAGAAATCCTGGCTGTAGTCAATTTTGCCATCATCAGTCATGGGGGGATTTGCAGGGTCAATAGTTGTAACTCTGAACATTTCACCAGCACCTTCGGCATCACTGCCTGTGATTATAGGTGTATGAGCATAAATAAATCCTCTTTGATTAAAGAATTTGTGTATTGCATAAGCTGCAACGGAACGAACTCTGAATACAGCGTTAAATGTGTTGGTTCTTGGACGAAGATGAGCGATTGTACGCAGATATTCTACAGAATGTTTTTTCTTTTGTAGAGGATAATCAGGAGTGGAAGTACCTTCTGCTGCAATGGAGTCCGCATGAATTTCAAATGGCTGTTTAGCATCGGGAGTAAGCACTAATTCGCCTGTAACAACTACAGAAGAGCCTACATTGAGCTTTGCAATCTCCTTAAAATTATTTATTTTTGAATCCTCAAAAACTACTTGAAGGCTTTTAAAACATGAGCCATCATTGAGTTCGATAAATCCTATTGATTTTGCATCTCTTACTGTGCGTACCCATCCGCAAACGGTGATTTGTTTTCCGCCAAGTTCTTTTTGGGATGTGTAAATTGATTTAATTTCGGTTCTCTTCACGAAAGCGACCTCCTTATTTAATTTGAAATTGAGTATATTGAAATCATATTCATAAAGCGAAATATCATATTTTATAACAGCCTTAATATAAACAGAAAAATACCGCCTCAGAATTTAAT
>JAHHUA010000022.1 GCA_020024235.1 Oscillospiraceae bacterium | reverse complement strand
AACAACTGTATGGAATTGCGTGAAGATGATGTTGCTCCGTCTTTAAGAAGAGATGAAGCTATTGGAAATGCTCCACACAAACAGGCCGGTTGTATAGTTGTACCTAAAACAGTAGAATAACAGGGAGGACAAAAAATGGAACTTTATAAAAAGTCAGCCGCAGAGCTTTCACAACTTATTAAAAATAAGGAAATTACAAGTACGGAACTTGTAAAAGCCACTTTGGAAAGAATTGAAAGTGAAGAAAAAAGCGTAGATGCTTTTCTTGCCGTTGCAGGTGAAAAAGCTTTGGAAAAAGCTAAAGAAATCGATGAAAAAATTGCCAAGGGTGAAAAACTTTCCTCTTTGGCAGGTGTGCCAATAGGCATTAAGGATAATATTTCCGTTAAAGGAATGAGTATGACCTGTTCTTCCAGGATTTTGGAAAACTATGTACCGCCATATAATGCAACAGTTGTGGAAAAACTTATTGAAAGTGATATTATTCCCATAGGTAAAATGAATATGGACGAATTTGCAATGGGTTCTTCCACTGAAACTTCTTATTATAAAAAGACTAAAAATCCATGGGATTTGTCAAGAGTTCCCGGTGGTTCTTCCGGTGGTTCCGCTGCTGCGGTAGCTGACGGAGAAGTATCCATATCTTTAGGTTCAGATACAGGTGGTTCTATCAGACAACCTGCATCATTTTGCGGTATTGTGGGACTTAAACCCACTTACGGAGCAGTTTCCAGATATGGTTTGGCAGCTTATGCCTCATCTCTTGACCAAATAGGACCTTTTGCCAGAACAGTTGAAGATACAGCTTTGCTGTTTGATGTAATTAAAGGTTATGATACCCATGATGCAACTTCCTCCAAGTTTAACTATGGAGATATTATTTCATCTTTGAAAAACGATATTAAAGGTGTAAAAATCGGATTGCCTAAGGAATATTTCTCAGAAGGCATTGATGCAGAGGTAAAAACAGAAGTTATGAAAGCTGCCGATATATTTAAACAATTAGGTGCACAAATTGTGGAAATCTCAATTCCAAGTACAGATTATGCTTTGCAGGCATATTACATAATTGCCTGTGCAGAAGCTTCATCTAATCTTGCAAGATTTGACGGAGTAAGATACGGTTACAGAGCCGAAAATTTGGAAAACCTCAATGACCTTTATGAGAAAACCAGAAGTGAAGGTTTCGGTGATGAGGTTAAAAGAAGAATTATGCTGGGTACCTTTGTTTTAAGTTCAGGTTATTATGACGCATACTATAACAGAGCAAAACTTTTGCAGAAACAGCTTACCGCCGAATATGCAGATGCTTTTACAAAGTGTGATTTATTGCTCACACCTGTTTATCCTTCCACAGCATTTAAAATCGGTGAAAATATTGATGACCCACTTAAAATGTATGCAGGAGATATTTGTACAATCAATGTAAATATTGCGGGACTTCCTGGTATATCTCTGCCATATGGCAAAGGTAAAGATGGTATGCCTATCGGCGTTCAGCTTATTGGTTCAAAATTCTCCGAAAAGCTTATGCTTAATGTTTCCTCTAAATTTGAGGAAGCAGTGGGCGGATTTAACAAGGTTGCTGTTAGATAGGAGGAATAAAAATGGAATATGAAATAGTTGTAGGTTTGGAAGTCCATGCCGAACTTAATACCAAAACAAAAATTTACTGCGGCTGTAAGAATGAATTCGGTGCAGAGGTAAATACAAATTGCTGTCCTGTATGTATGGGACTTCCAGGTGCTTTGCCCACACTTAATAAAAAAGTAGTGGATTATGCCATTAAAATGGGTCATGCCTGTGGATGTAAAATAAACAGAATATGTAAACAAGACAGAAAAAATTACTTTTATCCTGATACACCTAAAGCTTATCAGATTTCACAGTTTGATGTACCTCTTTGTGAAAATGGTCATATAGATGCAATTATAGATGATGAAGGCAATACAAAGCGTTTTGGTATAACCAGAATACATATTGAGGAAGATGCCGGAAAACTCATTCATGATGACAGTTTTGAAGGTTCTCTGGTTGACTTTAACAGAAGCGGTGTACCTCTTATTGAAATTGTTTCCGAACCTGATATGAGAAGTTCCGCTGATGCTAAAGCATATTTGGAATCTATAAAATCTATTCTTCAATATATTGGAATTTCTGACTGCAAAATGCAGGAAGGTTCTATCAGATGTGATGTAAATGTATCTGTAATGCCAAAGGGCAGCAAAGAATTTGGAACAAGAGTTGAAATGAAAAATGTAAACAGCTTTAACGGTACAGTAAGAGCTATTGACTATGAAGCAAACCGCCAAATAGAGATTTTGGAAAAAGGCGGAGTAATTTTGCAGGAAACAAGAAGATGGGATGATGCTAAAGGTGTTAACTTCCTTTTGCGTTCCAAAGAAGATGCTCAGGATTACAGATATTTTCCTGAACCTGACCTTCTTACAATTAATGTTCCTGAAGAAAGAGTTCAAAAGCTGAAAGAAACTTTGCCTGAGCTTCCTAATCACATGATTCTCCGCTATATGCACGACTATAAACTTCCGCTTTTTGATTCCAATTTGTTTATGGAAAACCCAGATAAAGCTGAATTTTTTGAAGAATGTATGGCAAAAAAGAACTGTGAACCTAAGAATGTATCCAACTGGATTTTAGGAGATATTTCCAGAATACTCAACGAAAAGAACATTAAAATTTCTGACACCAAGCTTAATGCAGAAAATCTTTGCAGTATGATTCAGATGATTGAAAGCAAGGAAATTTCCAATGCGTCAGGTAAAGTTATCATTGAAGAAATTATGTTTACAGATAAAACTGCAAAAGAAGTTGTAAACGAAAAGGGACTTGGTCAAATCAGCGATAATAACGCATTGGAAGATGTGGTTAAATCTGTAATTGAGGCTAATCCAAAGGCACTGGAGGACTATAAAAACGGTAAAACCAATGTAATGGGATACCTGGTAGGACAATGTATGAAAGCCTCCAAAGGCAAGGGCAACCCTGCTATTTTGAAAGAACTTATGGAAAAGCATTTGATGAACGCATAACAGAAACTGAAACTCTGTAATAAGTGTAATGTCTTAATTTACCAAAATATAATTAAAAAAACAGCCCGAAAAACACAGATTAAATTTATGTGTTTTTCGGGTATTTGTTATACTTTCAGAAATTTTTCCTTTACATATTTTATAATTTCATCTTTATCATTTATAAGCTTGTTATCCAAAACCAAATTTAAAATTTCATCTAAAATTTTGCCTATTACAGGGCCTTTGGGAATACCTATTTCCATTAAATCGCCCCCTTTTACCGCTAAATCTTTAAGTGAAAAACATTGTTTTTCTGTGAGAATTTTTGTCTTTATTTCGGCTATTTCATCAAAAAATTTAAGTCTTTCTTTATGGTAAATCGGGTTTAAGCCTAAAGTATCAGCTCGTTTTACTTCCAAAAGCAGGTCAAATTGCCTTTCTCCCAGTTTGTTAAGAAGTTTTTTTACGGATTTTTCTGTTGCATTTAATTGTATATCGTGGTAATGAATAAGTTTGGTAACAGTTTTTATTGTTTCATTGTCATAACGAAGCCTTGTTAAAATTTTTGCTGCAATATCAGCACTTATGTCTGCGTGTCCGTAAAAATGTCCCATTCCATCTTTTTCCATTGTAAAACATTGGGGTTTACCTATATCATGAAACAGCATTGTGAGCCTTAAAATAAGGTCTTGGGGTGAGTTTATTACAGTTTTAACAGTATGTGTCCAAACATCATAAATATGATGAATATTATGCTGTTCAAAACCTGTTATGGACTTGATTTCGGGGATAAATTCTGTCATAATATCTGTGTAATGTAAAAGAATATATTCAGCATTTATTCCTGTTATAATTTTGGAAAATTCGGTATTTATTCTTTCAGCAGAAATATTTCTGAGAGTTGGAGCCAGGTTGCAGGCTGCATTTGCTGTGGATTTTTCTATTTTAAAACCTAAAACCGAGGAAAATCTTAAACATCGTAAAATTCGTAAAGCGTCTTCGGAAAATCTTTTATGAGGATTTCCTACAGCACGGATAATTTTATTTTTTATATCATTTTGACCGCCGAAACAGTCCACTAAACCTGTTTCTCTGTTATATGCCATGGCATTTACCGTAAAATCCCGACGGGCTAAATCCTCTGTTAAGTTTCTCACAAAATTAACACTTTCGGGGTGTCGACTGTCAAAATAATTACCTTCTACACGATAGGTGGTAACTTCATAAGTTTTGTTATTGTATAAAAGGGTAACAGTTCCATGCTGTAAACCTGTTTTAAAAGTTTTTACACCGAGATTTTCAAATAAATCCACGGTTTCATTAGGTGTGGCACAGGTACATATATCCCAATCAAAGGGAATTTTTTCCATTAAGCTGTCTCTTATGCAGCCACCTACTGCAAAGGCTTCAAAACCGTTTTTCATTAGGCAGCTGATAATATATTCAGCACCTGATTCAAGATTTATTTTCATAAAAGCAATCCTTTCAAAATTTAATATATAAGGCAGGTTTGATATTGATGACAGATTTAATAAAATTATGTGAAAATGAAAAAGAAAATATAGTAGCAATAAGACGGGATTTCCACAAATACCCGGAGGCCTATTGGAGAGAATTTCGCACTACAGGTAAAATCGGCGAATATTTAAGCAGTTTTGGATATTCTGTTTATTATGGAAATGAAGTTTTAAAAGAGGATTTTGTGATGAATTACCCTACCAAGTCAGAAATAGATGAAGCTAAGGATTTTGCCTTAAAAAACGGTGGAAACCTTGATTATTTGGAAAAATCAGGGGGATATACAGGGCTTGCCGCTGTTTTAGACACAGGAAAATCCGGAAAAACCATAGCACTTCGTTTTGATATAGATGCCATTGAAGTTATAGAAAGCACAGATGACAATCACAAACCCTATAAAGAAGGGTTTTCCTCAGTAAACTACGGGAAAGCTCATTGCTGCGGGCATGATGGTCATATGGCTATGGGAATTATTCTTGCTAAAATTATAAGTGAGATTAAATCTGAACTTTGCGGTAAAATTATATTTATTTTTCAAGCCGGGGAAGAAACCGTTGCAGGTGGGAAAAGTTTTTCACAAAGCGATTTGCTAAAAGATACAGATTATTTTTTATCAGCTCATTTGGGTATAAAAGCTGATAAATTTGATAAAGATATTGTGGGGGTAAAAGGTTTTCTTGCCACTAAGAAAATACATGTTACTTTTTACGGAAAATCTTCTCATGCAGGTGTTTCACCACAGCTTGGAAATAATGCTCTTTTAGCAGCTGCAACAGCAATTACTTCAATGTACACTCTTTGTCAGGACGGCAGAGGTTCTCGCCGTGTAAATGTGGGAGCAATAAACGGTGGTACAGCAAGAAATGTTATACCGGATAAAATAGATATTAAAATGGAAGTTCGTGGAGAAACCAACGAAATCTGTGATGATATATACCATGAATGTGTAAAAGTAATGGGAAATATTTCTGATATGTATGGTGTAAGAGCTGATATAAGACTGGTTGGTGAAGCTCCCGGAGCCGAAAGTGACGGAGAACTGGCAGATATTTGCGAAAAAATTGTAAAAGAACTTTACCCAAACCACCAGGTTATTAATAATTGTGATTTTGGTGCATCGGAAGATGTTACTTTTATAATGCAAAGAGTTCAAAATCATGGTGGTAAAAGTCATTATATGATGATTGGAACCGAACTTGCTGCACCTCATCACAATCCGAAATTTGATATAAATGAAGAAAGTCTTATCAAAGGTGTTAAGATTTTGCTTTTAACAGTAAAAGAATTACAGAAATAAAAATACCTGATATTTATAATTTCCTAAAAATATTCCCCACATCATAAAGGTGTGGGGATAATCTATTTAACTGCATTTATTTGGCTTTAAGTATAAATTGTAATGTTATTTTTGGTATTTGTAAATTAAACTCTGTAGGGTTATGGGTCCGGTATTTTCCAGCCAAATATCTATCCAATATGACAGACAGTTTACATATACTCTAGTGATGTTTGCCTTAGATAAATTATAGGGGGATAGCTGTATCTTCTCCTACAAACATAAGTTCTATTTTGTAAAGTCAGAAGTTTTGATAAAGCTTATTAAAATCTGCTGCCAAAGTCTACTGTACACATCAAATTTGCAGTTAGTTATATTAATTGTATTTGGCATATTATGCCTCGATTTTGGTTTCGTTTTTTTCCTCGGAAAGTTTGCGTTCAAGCCAAATATTTGCAATTAACAAAGCTGGGTAAAGGCCTTTTTTTACTGTGGTATCTATAATTCTTTTTGGCATGGGCAAGGATTCATCTGTGGAAATAAGTGCCACAGATACATCTGTTGACATTTCTTCACCATATTTATTTTCCGTGCCGAGAATTTGCAGCATGGCAATATATTTTTCATAGGGAAATCCATAATATATGGTGTTACCCTGTCTTACCAAAGGCTTTCCATGGTAACTGATAAAAGGGTTGCTGTTTTGTTTTTTTCCAGCCATAAAATACACCTCCGTTTTAATTAGTGTGCTGAAACATAAAGCAGTACCAAATTTTGATACTGCTCTAAAAAATTAATTACTTAAATAAGACTTAACCAGCAACTGAAGAAGTTCATCACGGTCTATTTTGCGTATAAGACTTCTTGCATTGTTGTAGGTGGTTATATAGGTTGGGTCTTCGGACAAAATATAACCTACAATTTGATTTATGGGGTTATAACCTTTTTGTCTTAAAGCATCATAAACAGTTGTCAAAATATTTTTAACTTCCAATTCTTTGTCTTTGTGAATAGAAAAAGATATAGTGCGGTCATCCATATATATCACCTCTTTAAATGAGTATTTAGAACAATTATTTCAATATTTATTATACAATAAATATAATTAATAATCAAGTGAATAATTAAAATTTATTAATTTCGCAACAAAATTGTCAAAATAAAACTACAGTTAATAACCAATGAGAAAAATTAAGTTAAATTTTTCATAGGTTACACTTAACTGTAGTTTTTTTGCTGTGCTGATTGGTAAATTAAAAGCTTTGCTGTTTTAATAATGAAATCAGTTTTAGTTTAAGATCTTAAAACTGCACCGATTTGTTCAGCAGCTTTCAGCATTTTGGCAATGGCATTGTCTGCTTCTTCCACAGTAAGTGTTCTGTCAGAAGCACGCAAAATAATATTAAATGCAACACTCTTTTTGTGTTCCGCAATTTGATTTCCCTTGTAAATATCGAAAAGTTCAATCTTTTCAACAATGGAACCTGCTGCAGAGGACATAGCATCTTCCAAGTCCATAACAGGCATATTTTCATCGCAGATAAGAGCTAAATCTCTTTCAATAGTAGGATATTTTGGAATAGGAGCATATTTTGACATTGGAGTTATATTGTTAAAAAGTTCCTCAATGTCAATTACAGCTACATAGGTGCGGACTTCTAAGTCAAAGCTGTTCATAGTAAGTGGGTGTACTTCACCTATATATCCCACCTGAGTATCGCCGCAATATATGTTGGCAGCTCTGCCCGGATGAAGAAAAGGATGTTCTGCTGCTGCTTTAAATTTTGTTTTAATTCCTGTTTTTGCAGTGATTGTTTCCAAAATTCCCTTTACTGTGAAGAAATCAAAGTCTTTACCATACATACCTATAGTGAGCATTTTCTTTTCCTTAGGAAGTTTGTTGTTTTCTGTGTCAGTAGGAATATAAACTTTGGAAATTTCAAAGAGATGTGCATATTGGTTTCTGTTGTTATAGTTTTTGGAGAGTATATTCAGCATGGAAGGTAGAGCAGTTGTTCTCATAACACTGGTATCCTCACCCAAAGGGTTTTTGATGACAATGGAATTTCTGAGTTTGTTGTCAGCAGGAAGATTTATTTTATCATAATATTTAGGGCTGATAAAAGAGTAAGTTACAATTTCATTTAAACCTTGAGCAATGAGAATGGTGCTGAGTGTTCTTTCAAATTTCTGCATTGGTGTCAAAGTTGCTTTGGCACTGCCTTTTAGTTCCTGATTGGGAATATTGTTGTAACCGTAAATTCTTACAATTTCTTCTGCAATATCAGCTTTGTTTTCAATATCAGAGCGATAGCTTGGAGCATAGATATTTCCGTTTTCAACTTTCATATCAAGTTTTTCCAGTATTTTCTGCATTTTATCAGCAGTGATATTTATACCCAGGAAATTATTTGTCCATTCACAGTTAAAAGGAACTATGTGAGGTGTTTTGTCAGAATTATCAATATCAATCATACCGTCAACAACTTCTCCGGCACCCAAAAGTTCAATAAGTTCACAGGCACGGTTAAGAGCTTTAACTGTGTTTTCGGCATCCAAACCTTTTTCAAATCTGGAGGAACTTTCGGTTCTCATACCCAGTTTTTTAGCTTGGCGTCTGATTGGACCTCTCATAAAATTAGCTGATTCAAATACGATTGTGTCTGTATCATCCATAATAGAGCTGTATTCACCACCCATAACACCTGCTACTGCGGAAGGGCCTTCTTCATCGGCAATAACAAGCATTTCAGGAGAAAGTGTTCTTTCTATATTATCCAAAGTTACAATTTTTTCACCTTCATGGGCATTTCTTACAGTTATTTTTTTGCCGTGTACATATTTGTAGTCAAATGCGTGCATTGGCTGACCGTATTCCAGCATTACATAGTTTGTAATATCCACAATATTGTTAATAGGTCTTATACCGGAAGTGCGAAGTCTTTCTCTCATCCAGCGTGGTGATGGTTCAACTTTAATATTCTTAACAATTTTAGCGGAATATCTGGGACAAAGTTCAGTATTTTTAACTTCCACTGTCAGCATATCGTTGATATTTCCGCCACAGCCCTTTACTTGAGGGGTGTGAAGTTTAAGTTCTTTGTCAAATGTAATTGCAGCTTCTCTTGCAAGACCAATTACAGAAAGACAGTCAGGACGGTTTGATGTGATTTCAAATTCTACAGCAGTGTCATTAAGACCTATTGCAGACTGAATATCCTGTCCCAGTTTGCAGTCTTCATTTAAAATAAAAATACCGTCTTCCACAGCATATGGAAAATCATTTTTGGTAAGACCAAGTTCACCCAAAGAACAAAGCATACCGTTGCTGTCTTCACCGCGAAGTTTACCTTTTTTGATTTTTTTGCCTCCGGGAAGTGTACAGCCGTCTAAACATACAGGTACTATTGCACCTTCATAAAGATTTTTAGCTCCTGTTACAATTTGTATAGGTTCGCCTTGTCCTGCATCAATTTGTGTGATAACCAGAGAATCTGCGTTGGGGTGTTTTTCAATGGATAAAACCTTGCCCACAACTACTTTGCTGATTTGGCTGCCTTCAATTTCATAGCCTTCTACTTTTGAACCGGTCATGGTCATTTTTTCGGAAAATTCTTTTGGATTAATTCCATTTATATCTACAAATTCATTTAACCATCTTAATGATAAAATCATATTATTTTACCGCCTTTCTTCCCGCATTTATTGGGGAAAATTATTATATTAAAACATAAATTTGTTTAGAATTGCTTTAAAAATCTTACATCATTGTCATAGAACAAACGAATATCATCTACGGCATATTTTCTCATAACAATTCTTTCAAGACCCATACCAAATGCAAAACCGCTGTAAACCTCAGGGTCAATTCCTGCGTTTATAAGAACTTTGGGATTTACCATACCTGCTCCGAGTATTTCAATCCAGCCTTCACCTTTGCAAAGACGACAGCCCTTTCCATGGCAGTTAAAGCACATAACATCAACTTCGGCGGAAGGCTCTGTAAATGGAAAGTGGTGAGGACGGAAACGGATTTGAGCATCATTACCATACATCTTTTTTACAAAGGTATCAAGTGTCCAGCGTAGATTTGCCATAGTGATATTTTTATCAACTACAAGTCCTTCGATTTGATGGAAGAAGGGTGAGTGAGTTGCATCAACTTCATCGGAACGATAAACAGTTCCGGGAGCAATAATTCTGATAGGCGGTGTGGTTTTTTCCATTTCTCTTACCTGTACGGGAGATGTCTGAGAACGGAGCATAATTTTATCTGTAATATAAAATGTATCCTGTGTATCTCTTGCAGGGTGATCCGGCGGGAGGTTAAGAGCTTCAAAGTTGTAGTAATCATATTCAACTTCAGGACCGTCTACAATAGAAAATCCCATACCCAAAAATATTTCTTCGATTTCGTCCAAAACTACATTAAGTGGATGTTTGTTTCCCATTGGAGATGGTTTTCCTGGCATGGTAACATCAATTTTTTCGGAAAGAAGTTTAGCATTCATTGCTTTTTCCTTAAGTGTAACAAGACTTGCGTCCAATGCATTTTCAATTTCTGTTTTAACCTGATTTGCAATTTGACCCATAACAGGTCTTTCTTCGGAGGAAAGCTTGCCCATTTGCTTTAAAATATTGGTAAGTTCGCCTTTTTTACCCAGATATTTAACTCTCAAATTGTCTAGTGATTTGATGTCTTGGGCATCCATCAATTCCTTTTTGGCAATTTGTTTAATTTTTTCCAGTGCTTCTCTCATTTTAAAATCACCTCATAAAATTTAAAATATAAATATAAACAAAAAACCTCCGTCCGCAAAAGGGACGAAGGTTAAAACTTCCGTGGTACCACCCAGATTCCCGCAAGAAATAAACTCACAGGCTCTTTGCAACCGTTAACGCCGATTTTACGTTTTCGCTTACTTTTTGGTTGGGCGAAAAGGCTCGGAAGGGAACTTCATCTGATAAATTTTTGCCGCTTTCACCAAACCGCGGTTTCTCTTTGCAAATTTACACAGACTACTTTACTTCGTCATAGCTTATATTGATATGCGAATTATTTTATCATATAAAAGTAAATAAGTCAATACCAAAAAAATCATATTATTTTATTATAATTATAATATAGGAATTTTTAGCTTCCGGCAAAAAAATTTTATTATGTGGTTTTTCAGGTTTTGGTTTGCAGTATAATGGAGGATTTTCCTCACAAACCGAAACTTCGCAAAAAGGAGGATCAGGTGGTGTTTCAGCGGGTTTTTCTTCTTCTTTTGGTTCTCTGGCATAAATATCCGTACCGTGATATAGAAATCTTTTGTCAACAGCTTTGTATTTTTTAAAATTTTCTCTGGCTTTAGATAAGGTCATTTGGTGGTTTTGATCGCTGGGTTCCTCTGTACTTTGTATAAAAATATCGTTTTCCCAAAAGCAAACAGGGCAGATGTAAGCTATAGCTTCTTTTGCAGGAACAGGTAAAGTTTTATATCCACAGCAAGGACATGGATAATTCATATAAAAACCTCCTTTGGATTATAAAGTTATATGTATGGTATAATATGTTTAAAATTTGTTGTATTTGGATTTTTACCTGTATACAAAAAGACTCGCTATTGACAGCGAGTTCTCTTTGTTTGTATAATTTATTGTAGAAGGGTAAGAAATAATCAAATTAATCTAATTTAAAGTGTTTTCATCACTATTAGTATATTTACTATTGTATCAGTTAAACTTTAGGTTGTCAATATCAAACAAAAAATATAATTAATATTTGTTGAAATAGCTTCATTTATAGATGAAATATTTGGTATATTTAATACATTTAATTAACTTGTTAATAAATAAAAACAAAAATAATGTAATTTTATGATGAATTTAGCAATAAAGGGGAATTTTATGGGAAAGAAAACAGTTATTATAACAGGAGCATCTAAGGGAATAGGATATGAAACCGCTTTGCTTTTTGGAGAAAAAGGCTGGAATGTAGTTATAAATTATAATAGCTCAAAGGATAATGCAGCTAAGCTTGCTCAGATATTGTCAGAAATGGGTACCGAAACTTTAGTTTTAAAAGCGGATATATCAAACCATGAGGAAGTAAAATTTTTGTTTAAAGAAACGGAAAAAAAATTCGGACAAATTAATTCAGTGGTGTGTAATGCGGGGATAAGTCAGCAAATGCTTTTTACGGATTTAACTGACAAAGATATAGACAACATGATTGATGTAAATTTAAAAGGTGTAATTTACTGCTGTCAGGAAGCGGCAAGACAAATGCTTTGTTACCATGAAGGGTCTATAGTTAATATTTCGTCAATTTACGGTACAAACGGAGGCTCCTGTGAAGTCCATTATTCTGCCGCAAAAGCAGGGATTATAGGTTTAACAAAGGCACTGGCAAAGGAACTTGGGCCCAGTAATATCAGGGTAAACTGTGTAGCTCCGGGAGCTATAGAAACACCTATGAATTCACATTTAACACAGGAAGCCATAGACATATTAAATGATGAAACACCGCTGTGCCGTATGGGAAAACCACGGGAAATAGCAGAAAGCATTTATTTTTTGGCATCTGACCAATCCTCATTTATAACAGGACAGGTGCTTGGGGTAAACGGCGGAATAGAAATATAAGTTAAAAAACAAAACCACCTGTATAAGAAGTATAAAATAAATTCCTATACAGGTGTTTTTTTTATATATTTATGTTGGGTTTTAGTTTAATATTTTTTCAAAGTTTCTTTTTCTCTTTCATCAAAGTTTCCGAAAACCGAAAATTCAATATTCATAGAAAAATCATCAAATTTACATTTGTAACAGTCCAAAGGACCTTGTCCGCAGGAGTTTGAACCTAAACCTGTGTTCATTACATCTATGTTTACTATGGTTTTATGGCAGTGTTTAAGTTCATTTAGATGTTTTGCATCATCAAGTGCCTTTGCGGTGTAATCATGAGCGGTAAATTCATATTGTTTGTCAGTGGATTTTACCAAAAGCCCGCCGTTTTTGTTATCAAATGAAACCCATCTGATACCGCCTCTGTTTCCGTTTTCCTGTGGGAATGGGTATGGTGTGTGCAGTTCATTAACGGTTTTGTTCCAGCGACCTACCATTGCGGCGGTTTTGCTGTCAACATAATTTTCTCCGTCGCCTAATCCATACCATGTTACATTGTCAAATTCCTCAGGCATGGAAAATTTAATGCCTATTCTCGGCAATTCATATGGTGCGTTTAGATGAGCATTCACTTTTTTGCCCAAAAGGTTAAGCGAGATTATACCATCGCTGTAAATTGTGTAAACCCATTTTACATCAAAGCCATAGGCTTGACTGACAGGAGCTTCACGGGTGGTTATTTCAACTTTTGCAAAATCATTCTCATTGGTAACTTTAAATTCAGTAGGACGGGATTCAAAAAGCTGCATGAAATATTTTTTCTTGCGGTCGTTTTTGATGTACATATCATTGTCAATATCAGCTCTCCAAAAGTCCATGGAAATTCCGTCAGTGAGGTATTCCTTTCCGTCTTTTTGTATATTGGTAAGTTTTCCAAAAAGATTATCAAAAGTTACAGAGAAGTTATCACCGGAAATTACAGTTTGAAACTGATTTTCAGTAATTTTAAGGGGGGATTTTGCTGTATGTGCAGTGGTTTGAATGTTATCTGTTTCATAAGGTAAATCTTCCCATGCAACTAAATGCCCCTTTGGTGCCCAGTTAAAATCACAGTTAGTGGTGAATTTAATATGTATTCTGTATTCTGCATTAGGTTTAGCTGTAAAAGCAGAAACAGGCAAAGAAATCTCCTTTTCTTCAAAGGATTTTATATCAAAAGCACCTAAATTACCGTTTTGAATAACAAGACCGTTTTCCAAAAGTTCCCATGTCAAATTGAGATGTTCCAAAGAGATGAAATCATATTCATTTTTAACAGTAATTTTGTTTTTATCGCTTCCACTTGAAATTATAACAGGTGAAATGACTTTTTTATACTCCAGCAGTGAAGGTGAGGGCTCTCTCCACGGAAATACCATACCGTCCATACAGAAATTGCCGTTGTTGGGCCATTCTCCGTAATCTCCGCCGTATTTGTAGAATACATTGCCATTTTCATCAAAGCTTTCAATGCCATGGTCAATCCATTCCCAGATAAATCCGCCTTGGAAACGCTTATATTTTTTCATTAAATCCATATGTTCTTTAAGAGCACCGGGACCATTGCCCATTGCATGACAGTATTCACAAAGAATAAAGGGTTTTTCTTCATTTCTCATGGCTCTTTGCTCTATTCTTTCGGTGTTTGGATACATGGAGCTGTAAACATCGGATATAGCAGCATCAAAATCCCCTTCATAGTGAATAAGACGAGTGTTGTCATATGCTCTGACGGCTTCACCCATTTTGTAGAAATTGCTTCCAAAGCCGGATTCATTCCCCAAAGACCACATAATTACAGAGGGGTTATTTTTGAAAGTTTTAACCATAGTCATGGCTCTTTCTATAAAGGCATTTGTCCAAAGATTGCTGTTTGCAAGCCAGTTCCAATATCCCACATCTTCAAATCCATGACATTCCAAATCCGCTTCACTGATAACATAAAGTCCGTATACATTACAAAGGTGAATGAGATATGGGTGGTTTGGATAGTGAGAGGTTCTTACAGCATTGATGTTGTACTGTTTCATTGTTTTTATATCCCAAAGCATATCATCAAAGCTGACAGTTCTGGCGGTTTTACAGTTTACATCATGGCGGTTAATGCCTTTTAGCATAACTGCTTTTCCATTTATAAAAAAGTTGCTGCCTTCCAGTTTAATTTCTCTTATACCAAATTCCACAGGCACAAATTCTTCCCCGAAAATATTTACACCTATATAGTAAAGGTTTGGAGTTTCGGCACTCCAAAGCAGTGGATTTTTAACTTGTACAGTATATTCACCTGTTTTTTCATTATAAGTTAAATCTGTGACTTTATTTTTGTTTTGGTCATAAAGAGAAACTTTTACATCTTTACATTCACCTGCAAAATCAATTTCTGCATTAATTTGTGCATTAGTGTAATTTTCTGAAAGTGTTGTTTTTATATATACATCATTTACATGATTTTTGCTTTGAGAGAGAATTTCCACATCTCTGAAAATTCCTGAAAGCCACCACATATCCTGATCTTCCAAATAGCTTCCGTCAGACCATTGATATACTCTTACAGTGATGTCATTTTCACCGTCAATGAGTAAATCAGTGATGTCAAACTCGGTAAGAGCTCGGCTTATTTTTGCAAAGCCCGCTTCTTTTCCGTTAATCCAAAGGTGATATGCACTGTCTACTCCGTAAAAGCGGAGAATTTCTCGGTTGCCTGTAAGCTTGTAGTTAAATTTTCTTTTGTAAATTCCTGTAGGGTTGTTGACAGGAACAAGGGGAGGATTTACCTGGAAAGGGTAAAGCTCATCAATATATCTCATTTGTCCGTAACCTTTTAACTGCCAGCAGGAAGGTACATCAATAACATCGAATTTATCACAGGTAAAATCGGATTTAAAAAATCCCTCAGGTGAGTATTCCGGTGCTTCCAAATACATGAACTGCCATTGACCGTTTAAGGAAACCTTATTTTCTTTTTCATCATTTTGCCAGTTTTCCGGGGTATTGTATGAATTAAACCAACTACGACTGTTCATATTTGTTATGTGCTGAATTTCGGGGTTTTCCCATAGTTTGTAATTTGCCATAGTAAAGCTCCTTTTTATAATATTATTTTAGAAAATAGTATCATATAAGTGAATTTTTTGCAAGTTAATTTCTGTTTATGAGGGATTTTAAGAATAAATTTTAGATATACCACAAAAACGGGACTAAATATTTATGATATTTAATCCCGTTTAACTATTTTAAATTGTTATTTTAACATAATCTCCGTCAGCACTGTTTACTTCCACCAAAACAAATTCTCCGTAGAGTTTTTTCTGCTCTTTGGCTGTAGCCAGGAGAATTTTCACTGCCTCATTGATAAATTCAGGATTTCTGTCTGAATTTGTGCCATCACCCATTAAATTGATGTTACTTATATATTTGTTATTTATTTTACCGCTTAAAACCTTGCTTAAAAGTATGTTGGGAATTGGTATATTAAGGTTTGTGCCGTCGGAATCTCTTACTATAATTCTCACATTAAGCACCTTCTATTCCACATAAATTTCAACTATGTCACCGTCAGCACTGTTAATTTCAATAAGTTTTCCCATAACTCCTTCTTCAATCATGGAGAGAATGCTGTTCCAGTCGATTTCTTTCATAGCATCATTTTTGATGTTTATAAAATTATCGGCAGTTCCATTTTCCATAGCAAGCTTTATAAGTGCCATGGGAAGATTTACCTTGACATTATCACCTTCCTGACTTAAAACACGGATTTTAAACATCATTTTGTTGATGTCCTTGCGTTCCTCTTTGGGAACTATGTAGGCATCCTGTTTATTTTCTTCCTGCAAAAGTTCATCAACGGTAATACCGAAGATATTAGCCAGTGCAGGGAGCATATT
>JAHHUA010000219.1 GCA_020024235.1 Oscillospiraceae bacterium | reverse complement strand
TATTCGTGCTTTTTATGGGTGGGAAATAAGGCGTTCTTCTATTGCTTTGTGGTTTTCCAAAAAAATAACACCTTCAGGAGGAGCTATTTTCCCGTAATGCAAATTGTAATCTTCGTCCAAAATGATATACCAAAATGCGGAAATGTCTGCACAAATTCCTTTGATTTTAAGTTCTGTCATAAAATCTTCTATGCCGTAATTACCAAAGATATAGGTAGAATCCGGCTGTTGTGCTAAAAAATATCCACTTGCACCGGAATCGACAGACACCGCAGAAT
Source organism: Oscillospiraceae bacterium (assembly GCA_020024235.1). Classification (GTDB taxonomy): domain Bacteria; phylum Bacillota; class Clostridia; order Oscillospirales; family Ruminococcaceae; genus JAHHUA01. Next base: position 1,286 of record JAHHUA010000219.1, on the reverse strand, counting down.
TAGGAAGATTAGAGGGATTGCCTGTGTCATAAGAAGGCACTAAATGCAAGGTGTGGTCTTCATCAATGTACCAAATATCATCGGAATAATGAATTTTATTTTTATCGCTGTAATCGCAGTCAATGACATGGTCGGCCACTTTTGTTAATTTTTCTGTAAAGCGGTCGAAATGCCACAAAGTGTTGTTTTCATCTATGATTGCAGATCCAGAATAGTTCGCAGTTATTTTCTTGGCGGAAATATTGACAGGATTCCAAGAATCTGTATCAAAATGATGCTGAATAACACTTCCGTCAGAAAGGAGGAGCATCGAATTGGAAACAAAGACAGCGTCATCATGGTGAAAAATAGTTTTAAGAGGAACATCCTCCTGATACCCTCCGAAGCCTGTTTCCAACAAGTCGCCGTTTTGTTTTAAAAGATAAAGATTGTTTTGTGAATTGGAAAAATCCTGTACTTCCTTCTCAATCAGATCAAGATTTTCTGTCTCTTCACTATAAAAATAAAGCTGTCCCAAGTTATCTAAAACGAAAGCTCCGTTTTCGTATTCGTTTCGTGACCCTATTTCTGCTTTGATAAAATGAGGGCTTTCTTCCTGGTTCTCAGCCGAAATGGTTTCTTCGCCGTCCTGTATGCTGTCATCGGCTTCTCTTGCACATCCGCCAAAGCTTAGCAGCATTGACACCGCAATCAAAACAGTCAAAATTTTTTTAATTTCATGGAAGATTCTCCTTTCGTATATAACAAGAAGTATGTATTACTCATTTATAAAATTGTCAAAAAGAAATCGAACAACATCAAAAGAAATAGCAGTGTCGTCATACTTTGATGAGGAAAGTGATAATACGATTGAAGATTTGGCAGTTTCATATGATGATTATAATTTTATTACAGAGGAAATCCTACATAAGTCTTTGACAAACAATGAAGCAGAAATCATATTTGAGATTTTTTATCTAAAACGCAAAGTAAAGGAAATAGCATACAATCGAAAAATTTCAGAAGCGGCAATCAGTAAAACTAAAAAACGTGCCTTGGAAAAACTGAAAAAAGTCTATCAAATTACAGGAAAATAAAGTCTAAATTTCTTCTCTACAATTATGATAACCGCAAAAAGAAAGAAAAACTACATATTTATTGGTAAAATATAAGAGAATATTGAAGGATAACTTTGTAGATATATAACAAAAATGCAATGTTTTCTTCATGAAGAGATAAAATTTATTGAATAATATAAAAATTACTGTTATGGTAACTATAAAGCATAAAGAATTTATTAAACAGAA
>JAHHUA010000218.1 GCA_020024235.1 Oscillospiraceae bacterium | reverse complement strand
ACAAAATACAGAAAAAATTATAGATGGAAAACAATCTTTTAATTTACTAAATCACAAGGAGGATATATAATTTGGCAAAGGTTATAATGATACAGGGAACAACATCAAATGCCGGAAAAAGCTTTGTTACAGCAGGTTTATGCAGAGTTTTTAAGCAAGATGGCTATAAAGTAGCACCCTTTAAATCTCAAAATATGGCTCTCAATTCCTATATTACAAAGAATGGCTTTGAAATGGGCAGAGCTCAGGTTATGCAGGCAGAAGCCGCAGGAATAGAACCCTCCGTTGAAATGAATCCCATACTTTTAAAGCCTACCAATGATATGGGCTCTCAGGTTATAGTAAACGGGGAAGTTGTCGGCAATATGAGCGCCAAAGAATACTTTAAATGTAAATCTAAATTTAAAGATGATATTATAAAAGCCTATAACAAACTTGATAAAGAGTACGATATTATCGTAATTGAAGGGGCAGGCAGTCCCGCTGAAATTAACCTGAAAGAAAATGACATTGTAAATATGGGTATGGCTAAAATGGCGGATTCTCCTGTAATTATTGTGGCAGATATTGACAGAGGTGGTGTTTTTGCATCTTTGGCAGGCACAGTCATGCTTTTGGATGAAGATGAAAAAGATCGTGTAAAAGGCATGATTATCAATAAATTCAGAGGCGACATTAAAATCCTTGAACCGGGACTTAAAATGATAGAAAATATTACCAATAAACCTGTTGTAGGTGTACTTCCTTACACTCATGTAGATATTGATGATGAGGACAGTTTAAGCGACCGTTTAAATGCAAAATCCACTGTTGATATGATAGATATTGCAGTTATCCGTTTACCGAGAATTGCAAATTTTACTGACCTAAACCCTTTGGAATATATACCCGGTGTTAGCCTTCGCTATATTAAATCAGTAAGAGAACTTGGAAATCCTGATATGATAATAATTCCCGGAACTAAAAATACTATGGAAGACTTGCTTTGGATGCGTGAAAACGGCTTAGAAGCATCCATTTTAAAATGTGCCGCAAAAGATACCATTATCTGGGGAATTTGCGGTGGATACCAAATGCTTGGTGAAATGCTATTTGACCCATATAATGTAGAACATGGTGGTGAACTTAAAGGTATGGGTCTTTTACCCACAAAAACAGTTTTTGAAAATCAAAAAACCCGTACCCGTGTTTCAGGAAAATTTGAAAATATCAGCGATAGTTTAACTGCATTAAGTAATATTCCATTTGAAGGATATGAAATTCATATGGGAAAAACCACTTTAGCTGATAATACAAAATCCCTGCTTAGTATTGATAAAATTCTCAACAGCTCTGAAAATTCCCATTTAGATGGTGCTGTCAAAGAAAATGTATTTGGTTCCTACATTCACGGTATTTTTGACAGGGAAGAAGTTTCCAAAGCTGTGGTGGAATCTCTTTGCAAGAAAAAAGGTATTGAATACAATGATATTAAAACTTTTGATATTATCAGTTACAAAGAAAGTCAATACGATTTATTGGCTGACATGATTAGAAAAAATTTGGATATGAATCAAATTTATAAA
>JAHHUA010000217.1 GCA_020024235.1 Oscillospiraceae bacterium | reverse complement strand
TAATACATAGCAAAAAAATACCACACTTTTTAAAAAGTATGGTATTTTTCATCCTTTTTTTGAAAACTATTTGAGAACAACTTTTGTAAAGTTCTTTTTCCCTTTCTTAATTACTATAAATCCTTTTTTGTCAAAGTCGGATTTATTTACCACATGGCCTTGGTCTTCTATTTTAATATCATCAATAACTATGCCCCCTTGTTTAATAAGGCGTCTTGCTTCTCCGTTTGATGGAACAAGTTTAATTTTACTGAGAAAATCCAAAAGCCCAATCTTATCATCTGTAAATATATCACTTGTAATTTCAACAGCTGGTATATTTGCATTGTCAACTGCTCCTGAAAACAAAGCTTTTGCTGCATCCAAAGATTTTTTAGCTTCATCTTCACCATGAACCATTTTTGTAAGTTCATATCCCAAAATTTCCTTAGCTTCGTTTACTTTGGAAGTTCCTACCCAGCTTTCCATTTCCTTAATTTGCTCCAAAGGAAGGAATGTGAGCATTTTTAGGCACTTAATAACATCTGCATCATCAACATTTCTCCAGTACTGGAAGAAATCAAAAGGAGATGTCTTATCAGCATCAAGCCATACTGCATTTCCCGCAGTCTTACCCATTTTATTTCCATTGGAATCTGTAAGCAAAGTAATTGTCATAGCATAAGCATCTTTACCCAGCTTTTTTCTGATAAGTTCTGTACCGCCTAACATATTGCTCCACTGGTCATCACCACCGAATTCCATATTACATCCGTATTTTTGGAACATATAGTAGAAGTCGTATGACTGCATAAGCATATAGTTAAATTCAAAGAAACTTAATCCCTTTTCCATTCTTTGTTTGTAACATTCAGCAGTCAGCATTTTGTTTACACTGAAATGTGTACCTACTTCTCTTAAAAAATCAACATAGTTTAAATTTAAAAGCCAATCAGCATTGTTTACCATCATAGCCTTGCCTTCGCCGAATTCGATAAATCTTTCCATCTGACGTTTAAAACATTCAGCATTATGATTAATATCTTCAATGGTGAGCATTTTTCTCATATCAGTACGACCGGAAGGGTCTCCTATCATTGTTGTTCCTCCACCGATAAGAGCAATTGGTCGGTTTCCTGCCATTTGCAGACGTTTCATAAGTGTTAATGCCATAAAATGACCTGCGGTAAGGCTGTCGGCAGTACAGTCAAAACCTATATAGAAAGTTGCTTTACCTGCGTTTATAAGTTCTTTGATTTCATCAGGGTCTGTAAGTTGAGCGATAAGTCCACGCTCAGTAAGTTCTTCAAATAATGTCATTTTTATTACCTCTTTCATTTTTATATAAAAAAGCCCTCTATTCCCATAAGGAATAGAGGGCGTATTTACACGCGGTACCACCTCTGTCTGCGGAAATTTTCACAAAAATCCGCCTTATAAACAGCAAACACTGTCAGACATTTTAACGGTTGTCAATCGTCTTACCCTACTGAAAAATTTGTTCGGGTTCGCTGCTCCGAGATGTATTCGTCCAGCGGTTTTTGCTTTTTTCCACCTGCCAAAAGCTCTCTGTAAAAAAACTGTGCGGGATTACTGGTTCTCATCAACGCTTTGTTTCGGTATGTGTCAGATTATATATCACTTTATTGGATTTGTCA
>JAHHUA010000216.1 GCA_020024235.1 Oscillospiraceae bacterium | reverse complement strand
ACATTAAAGACCAAGGGTACACTATTTCAATATATCCTATAGGGAACAAACGATGGGGTAAAATGCTATTACCGATACCATTAAATTCAGAAATGGGCTATGAAGCATTTACTCCGCAATTTAAGAGTAGGGTTATTCGTTTATTTAGGGGTATCAATGCATATGAAGCTAAAAAGACTCATATAAAGTCATTAATCCCAGACCATAAATTTTCTGAAGTAAGGTGGGATGAAGAAACAAAAGCTGAAAATCCGATGGAAATGTCAGATGAAGAAATAATTGAGAAATTTCAGTTATTAGATAATCAACGTAATCAGCAAAAAAGGGAAATATGCAGGAACTGTTACCAAACAGGAGAAAGAGGAAAAATTTTTGGAATTGATTATTATTCTCAGGGTTCAGATAAATGGGATGTTAATATACCCTCCAAAGGGAAAAAGGCAGAAGATGGTTGTAAAGGGTGCCCGTGGTATGATATTGAGGCGTGGAGAAAAAGTATTAACGAAATTCTAAAAAAACGATGAGTGACATAAAGACTTTTGGTAGTGTGTGTTCTGGAATTGAGGCTGCAAGTTTTGTTCTTGAACCTCTAAACATTCAACCTTTGTGGCTGTCTGAAATTGATGATTTTCCTTCAAGATTTTTAGCCAAAAGATATGCACATTCGCCTAATTTAGGAGATATGAATGATATTCCGCAAAAAATTAAGGATGGTGTGATTGAAGCCCCTGATTTACTTTGTGGAGGCACACCTTGCCAAGCATTTTCCCTTGCCGGGTGGAAAAATGGTTTAGAAGACCACAGAGGACAATTAACGCTTAAATACATAGATATTCTAGATGAACTAGATAATGTAAGGCACAAAGCAGGGAAAAACTCCTCAGTATTTTTTTGGGAAAATGTAGAAGGCGTACTCACAGATAAGACTAATGCTTTTGGTTGCTTCCTGGCAGGTTTGGCAGGATTCGATAATCCTATAAAAATATCGAAATGGCGAAATGCAGGGATTTTGCATGGACAAAAGAGAAATGTAGCATGGAGAGTATTAGACGCAAAATACTTTGGTTTACCACAACAAAGGAGACGGATTTATGTTTTAGGTGGAGGAAAAGACTTTTTCCCCGAAAATATTTTGTTTGAATTAGGTGATATTATGCCTGACCCTTATAAAAGTCAAAAGGACAATAACTGTACTTTATTATTTGACTTAACGGATATACGGCACGATATTCCTACGGATTTAACACGAAATATTGAAGGTGAACATATAGAAGTATTTCGTACTTATACAGATTGCTTGTATGCTGCATATGGAACAAAATGGAATGGCAATGCTGCTGCATTTAACGGTTCCCTTTTTGTATCACAAAATGGTAGGCTAAGAAGATTAACCCCTATAGAGTGCGAACGTCTAATGGGATTCCCCGATAACTATACAGCAATAGAAAAAGCCACATTTACCAATCGTTTTCGTGCCACAGGGAACTCATGGGCAGTAAATGTTATCAGATGGATTATGAAACGATTGATTTCTGATAAATCCACCAAAAGTATATATAATAATGAAGATGGATTATTTCAGTTTAATGATTTTAACTACATAAGTAATGGTAATTATATGAATTGCACTGTTTATACT
>JAHHUA010000215.1 GCA_020024235.1 Oscillospiraceae bacterium | reverse complement strand
AGTTCAAACAGTTAAAAAAGAGGTATTAACAAAAGTATATTAATTTTATTTTCTCTAAACTTATTATTTGTAAAATAATTTGGGAAAATCTGTTTTTATTTTTTGTTTTGTCAAAAATAGTTAAACCCAAAATATCTCAAAATTGTAATAAGTCTTATTTAAAAATGCTGTTTAAACATACATAAATTTTTGCAACATAAGCGAAAATAATAAAAAGAAATATAGCTGAATGATGAATATGGGATTTCTGTTTTGACTGTATAAAAAGCGCAGCAGTCCTTAGGTCTACTACGCTTTTTATTGGGTTATTACAAATAAAAATTTACTAAGAAAGAAAAGCTACTTTAATTTTTATTTATCTGTTTTTTTCTTTGCTTTTTCTTTTTCTGCATCTTCAAAAATCTTTTTGCAGAGGTATTTGTCGATTTCTTCCACCATTTCCTTAGGCATATTCTTTTCACATGGGAATACTACAGAGTTTACCAAACTGTCGCAGAAATCCAATGTATATGTAATTGTTTTTTCCAAAGCTTCAGCGGAAAGGTAGTCTATAATATCATGGCGGCAGTGAATAAATGCAGCTCCGGGAGCACCGAATCTTGTAAAGTTAAGAGCAGGGATACCCTTGTCAGAGAACGGCATTGAGTCACTGGAGTAAATACCCTGTTCAACTTCTACTGGAAAACCTTTCATCTTCATATAGCCGTCAGCAAAGTTTACAAATTTCATATCGCCGATAATTGTAAGACCGTCATGTCCCAAAACAGGAGCTGCAACATCTATATTTACCATCATAATATGTTTATCCAGTTCATCTTCATGCATTCTAACCCATGCTTTACTGCCTTCAAGGCCTATTTCTTCAGAGCCATACCACATAAATTTTAAAGTTCTCTTTGGAGGGTTAGCCATAAAGTGACGATAAAGTTCCATTTCAATAACAGAACCTGCACCATTGTCATAAACACCTGTAGAAAATTCTACAGAGTCATAATGAGCACCGAAAGAAATAATTTCATCGGGGTTTTCTGTGCCTTTAATTTCAGCTATTACATTGTGGGAAGTAAGCTGAATTTTTTCATTTTTTACAATCATTTTAACTTTGCAGGCACCTTTTTGTACCATTTCAAAAGCATCACTTATTCTGAGGTTTACAGCCGGGATAACACCAACAGCTTCAAAAGTTTCTCTCATTTTCTTTGTAAATAAGTCAGAGTCATCCTCTTTATCACGAAGAGAGCCTGTAAATGAAATAAATCCGGCAACTTCTGCTTTAACAAGTTTTTTGTAGTTTGCAATACCTATAGCACCGTTTACCAAAACGATTTTGTCTTTAACATTGGCAAGGTTTGCAGGAAGCATATTTTCAACATATACAAGTTCACGGGTAAGACCGTCGTCCTCTGTGTTTTTACAGCATTTGTAGGCTGTAACGGTATATGATTTTTCATATGGAGCCAGTATATGAAGTTCAGCTTGTTGAATATTGGCATCGGAAATAGGAAATTCTTCAATAATTGCTTTTCCGCCTATAGATTCTATTTCATTTTTAATGATGTTGGCAGCTTTCATTTCTTCATCTGAACCCGCCAAACGAATAAATCCTATTTTTTTGAGAAGGTCAAAAGATCTTTGTCCTTTTGTTTCCATAAATATTCCCTCTTTTCTTAATACTTTAGAT
>JAHHUA010000214.1 GCA_020024235.1 Oscillospiraceae bacterium | reverse complement strand
ATCCTGTTATTTTCGGCAACGGCGACGGAATAGTAATTGATTTAAGTATTAATTTGGACGGAAAAACCGAAAGCTATTCTTTTACAAATATTCCTAATAAAAACTTCTACCTCACCAAAATTGTCAGTGAAAACGGAGATAATGTTTGGTATGATTCAAAACCTGAGGCTTTTGAGTATATAGCTTCTTTGCTTGGAATTAAAACAGATTCTTCTGCACAAAGCCAAAAACCAACGGAAAACAGCAGCCAATCTCAAACTAAGCCACAGCAGGAAAGCAAACCTCAGCAAGAAAGCAAACCCACAGAAAACAATTCTTCTCAGGAAAACAGCAGTCAAACTCAAACCAACAGCTCCTATGATAAATGGTGGCAAAAAGGCCTTGACATCAATAAAATGGGAATTAACAACAATGCTGCCGCATATCTGCATGACAACAATAACAGAATTTCCTATTTGGACAACAATGTTTTTGTTTCCGAAATGTCAAACAATGATGCTGTAATCCACACGGATTTACTGCTTTCCTATGGCAAAGAAGGAAACCATATCGGCAAAAATATCATGCCTGATGTTTTTTATGACATTATTAACACAGACCAGGAACAGTACAGAATTTCATTCCATGAAAGCGGAATACACATAAAAATGTATTCTCCTAAGCTGGACAAAGAATTTGAACAAAAAATAGAACTGCCTTATGATGTTTATGATGATATTCTTGACAATGTGAAAAAATCCATCAACAGACAGCCTAAAAACGGAAAAATTCAGTGGCTTTCCATGTCAGTTAAAGACCATGTTACCGATATAACCGTGCAATCTCCTGAAGGAAAATCCCATACATATAAATATGACAATAAAAATAAAACCGGATTCTACAATGTCTTTGACCTTATCAACTGTGAAGTAACTCATGCCCGTTCACCTGAGGGTAAAACAAGACTTCCCAACTCATCAAAAGCAACTATTAAATTTATCAACGGTTTATACTACAACATATATATAAATCGTGAAAATGTTCTTGTTTATGCCAGCGATATTAACACCTACATACTTTATGATGTTGTTAATTCTAAATCTCAAAATGTTTACAGTGATTTAGCAAAAGGTATTGTAAATAAGAACCATGTGGGAAATGAATCCGACTACAATCCTGTATCACTTACATGGTGGCAGAAAGGTCTTTCCGATGATGCCTTAACTTATCCTGACGGATATTATGGCTCTACTGTCAAGTCAAATCACAACCTTTATAATAACTCTAAAAAACTGTCATTTAATCAGGGATGCAGTGGAATTTTTAACAATGACAATGAAAATTCCCGTTTCATGAATTTACTGCTTGGCAATCTTACCCCTACAGAAGATGAAGCTGATTTAGGTGCACCCATCTATCAAAACTATTTCTGTGAAATCAACAATAAGCGTGATGACAAATATTCCATTGATTTTTATGAAAAGGGTGTATATATTCAGGAAGCCTTAAACGGATCCGGCACAGGTAATCAGCAAGCCTTTTTTGTAAATAAAAATGCTTACGATAAAATTATATCCCGCTTAAAATACAGAATACATGAATGTGAACAGCTTGAAAAAGGCAGAGTTCAATGGCTTGATATGATGAAACCCAGCCGTATTACTTCTTTCGGAGTTATTTCCGAAGGTCGCAGAAGATACCATGATTATGTAAATGACCTGAAAACAAATGAAAGTATAGAACATACAAGAGCTTATCA
>JAHHUA010000213.1 GCA_020024235.1 Oscillospiraceae bacterium | reverse complement strand
GGGTGATTTTGTTATAATATTGGGAGAATCGGGAGCCGGTAAAACTACTTTGATGAATATAATCGGAATTTTAGATAAACCATCTTCCGGAAGTTATATTTTAGATGGCATAAATATTTCAAATGCCAATGAGCATTCTCTTGCCAGACTGCGAAATCAGAAAATAGGATTTGTATTTCAAAATTTCAATTTAATTTCCAATATAGATGCTGAAAAAAATGTGGAACTTCCTATGAAATACGCAGGGATTCCACCAAAAAAACGCTGTAAAAAGGCTCAGGAGCTGCTGGAAACAGTTGGAATGGGCGATAGGCTTCATCATTTGCCGTCTGAACTTTCTGGCGGACAAAAACAGCGTGTAGCTATTGCAAGAGCACTTGCCAATAATCCTTCTGTAATTTTAGCTGATGAACCAACCGGGGCTTTGGACAGCAAAACAGGGCAGCTGGTAATGGATATTTTCCATGACCTAAATAAAAACCATGGAAATACTATTATACTTATTACACACAATTTAAAAATAATACGAGAAACTGACAAAATTTTTACTATGCAGGATGGAAAATTGTATCATCAAAACTAAAAGGGCTTGATGTCTGCTTTACACAAACAACAAGCCTTTTTGATTTATAAATTATTATTTCTTTTATATTAACACATAGATCTTTCAAATGTGATAACAGCTCTGTATTTGGAATCCAATTCATTTATTTTTTCATCAATATCTTTTTTTATTTCCTGAAACTCCCTATGGTATTCATAAGGAACAACCACATCAAAAATTAAATTTGTATGTGTTTGACCTACAACCATTCTAAAATCATGGCAACTAAGTCCATCGTAAATTTCTGAAACAATATTTTTTACATTTTTTCTCATTTCATTGGTCAGTTCGTCGTCCACAACTGTTGGATCCATGTGTATAACCAAGTTTATTCCATGTTTTTCAAGCATTTCTCTTTCTATGTTGTCAATTTGATCATGGCAACCTATAAAATTATTGTTGGCATCTACTTCAGCATGAACTGAGGCAAATAATTTGTTTGGCCCATAATCGTGAACTACCAGGTCATGTATTCCCAATACACAATCATAGGATGTAACCACATCACTTATAAGTTTTACGGTTTCTTCGGAAGGAGTTCCACCTAAAAGCTCATCCAGTGAATCTTTTATAATTTCTGCTCCTGATTTAAATATGAGAAGTGAAACCACAACACCCATCCAACCATCTAAAGAATAGTTTATAAAATGAGAAATCACTGCTGACAAAAGTACGGCACCTGTTGCCATAACATCAGATAAACTGTCTACTGCTGTTGCCAGCATAACTTTTGATGAAATCAAATTACCTAATTTTCTGTTAAAAAAATAAAGCATTATTTTAGCAAAAATAGAAATTATTAACACAAAAATCATAATTATGCTAACTTGCATATTATTGGGATTTATAATTTTATGTACAGATTCTCTAAAAAGTGAAAAACTCAGATAAATAATAATTGCCGCTATAAGCAAAGAAGACAGATATTCAATTCTGGCATGACCGAAAGGGTGTTCCTTGTCGTTTGGTTTTGCAGACAGTTTAAAACTGATAATTGAAATTATACAGGAACCGGCATCAGACAGGTTATTTACAGCATCACCAACAATAGCCACACTTGAAAAAATTGTGCCTATGATAAGTTTAGACAAAAACAACAAAATATTTACAATAATTCCAACAATACTTCCTAAATTACCGTAAGCTTTCCTTACTTTTGCATCTTTTACATTAGTAT
>JAHHUA010000212.1 GCA_020024235.1 Oscillospiraceae bacterium | reverse complement strand
ATAAAATTGCTCTTACTTTAGCCATTATAGGTGCTTTAAACTGGGGACTTATCGGTCTGTTCAGCTTTGACTTGGTGGCTTTTATTTTCGGCGGACAGGCGGCTATCGGCTCTCGAATAATTTATACTTTAGTAGCCATCGGCGGAATTTGGTGTATCAACCTGCTTTTTTTACCTTTAGAAAAAAACAAATAACCAAAGAGCGAAATCATTTTTTAAAAGGTGATTTCGCCCCGCTTTTTATTCCAAAATTTTGTATATTAATATAAATTTTTTGTTAAATAAAGATTGTTAGTATTGGAAAATGACGAAAGTATGCTAAAATGGTCTTATTAAGGAAATTTTATTCTTATTTTAGTTAAAATATACATAACATATAATATTTTGGAGGTAAAAATGACAGGTTATAAATTAATTGCCATACTTCTGGCTATGATAATTGGACTTACAGGATGTGTATCTCGAGAAGATGATGAAAAATCAAATTCCTCACAGGAAACCCTTTCCTCTGATGCAAAAGACAGTTCCTCAGATAATGAAGATATTGATGCTGCCACAGGGGAATCCGATATACCTGTAGATAACGATAAAGAAGATGAAAGCAAACCACAAGAAGAGGATTCTGATAATGAAATAGAAGAAGAACTTCCTCCCCCTAATTTAGAGGAAATAAGCAAATTACCCCCTGATGCAATTCCATGGGGTCCCGGTGTTCGTAAGGACAAGGACGGAAGATCCGAAGCCTGTGTAATGCTTCAGGAAAAATACGGCAAATATGACGCTCAGTTCATAGCTCCTAAAGAAAAGAAAATTTATCTCACTTTTGATGAAGGCTATGAAAACGGAAATTCCGCAACCATTCTGGATATTTTAAAAGAAAAGAATGTACAGGCTGTTTTCTTTGTAACCTTGGAATATGTAAAAGCCAATCCGGAACTTATTCAGCGCATGATAGATGAAGGACATATTGTAGGAAATCACAGTGCAGGACACCCCAACTACACCAAAATTTCTTTGGAAAAAGCTATAGAAGCTACTATGAATCTTCATAACTATATGCTGGATAACTATAATTATAAAATGACATTGTTTCGTTATCCGGAGGGTACTTTCACCGAACAGACCGCCGCTTTACTGCAAGCTCTTGGCTACAAACAGGTATTTTGGAGCTTTGCATATGCTGACTGGGACCCCAAAAGTCAAATAGAAGACAGTGTTGCTTATGAAAAAGTCAAGGGAGCTACCCATGACGGAGCAATCTATCTGCTCCATGCAGTTTCCTCCACTAACAGCAATATTTTAGGAAAACTTATTGATGCTTGGAGAGCAGAGGGCTATGAAATTTCTAAATATGATGTGGATTATAAAATAAACAAAGTTCCAGATGTACCTACAGATATAAGCGAATAAATAATATCATAAATAAATTCCACCGTTTTTGTTATTTTATGAAAACTGTGGGATCTTTTAAAAAAAACTTATAATTATCTATTAAATTTAAGCAATAAAATTATAAAGATTAAAATATTTTTCCAGCTATATCATAAACAAAGTTATAATTAAAAATTCAATAAAAAAACAGTTATCTGAAAATGTGTATGCCCCATAAGAAAGTTTTCCTGAAATACCCAAAAGAAAAGTGGAGTGTGTCAAATCTGATACACTCCACTTTCTTTATCATCTATTGGAAATATCCAAATTATTTTAACTCGTAAGTCCACTCACCGTTTTTGATATAATAATAAAACTCACTAAGATTATCATCCAAAAACACTTTCAGCATATCTCTC
>JAHHUA010000211.1 GCA_020024235.1 Oscillospiraceae bacterium | reverse complement strand
TGGACAGAAAATCTTTGCGACTTGACAGAAAATCTTCACGGATACAATATGTAATTAAAATGTAATTAAAAAATATCCCTTGTCTTATTAAAGGCAGGGGATATTTTTTCTGTAATTGTCAATAAGAAAATTTGCATTCAATGAGGTAAAAAGAATGAAAAAATATACTCATATTGGTGTATATGGTATTGCTGAAAATTGTGGCTATTTTATACCTGCACATTTAGGTGGGAGCCGCCTGTGGCAGCTTCGGCTTTCATCTGGGCACGGGCTGCATCAAAGGCTGCTGCATAAACAGCATTTTCTTCATCAAGATAATTAGATTCTGCTCGTGTTTGGTGTTCATGCCAGCCTGCATTTGGTGGAGGAGAATAGGAAAGCACCTGCTCACCACTGCTATTCCAAATAGACATATAAGCTCCGAACACTCTGCCTACCGAGAAACGGGCAGTGAAGCCGGAAAATCCTGGAATAGAGAAGTAGGATGCCGGTTTTCCTGTGTACTTGGCGTTCATTACCATAGGATTAAACATACTCATAAGTTTTGCACGGTTCGGAGAAATATTTTTTCGCATATATCCTTGAATGTGAGCCTTGTACTCCTCGCTTTTGTAGTCACCTATTTTCGCATCCTCAACTGCTTGCTTTTGAATATACTCAAACAGATGGTCAGGGAGTGATGATGTATTCTTAATTTTTTCGGTGGCTTGTGTTTCGGCTGCCTGACTGCCTTGTGCAGCGTATTTTAGCTGGTTCAGTTTTTCTGTCGCTGGTTTGCGGTCAGAAAGGGTAGTGCTATCCATTTTACCCTGCTTTGTAGCAGCCTTTGACAGTGGTGCGGGACGAAATCTCATGCCATAATATCGATTGATTTGCATACGGTTACCTGTCCTTTCTAAGGTTATAAATTTACAAACTAGCTAGATATACTATTTTATAATATTATCGTCATTACTTTGAAAAACTTAAGTATTTTTGTGTGAAAAGTCCATATTTTCGACAATTTTCACTTTTTTATTATTTATTACTAAAAAACCTTTGTTTTTAAAAAAATCTGTCGATATATCATAAAAGACTATGTTTTGTTTAAAAAAACTATGTCATATTTAACAATGAAACTTGTTCTTATTAAATTAATTAACTGTACTTATGACTTATGGCAATGTGAGATGATAAATATTTATCTGTTCTGTCGCTTTCATGGTAAAATTTTTTGTTTTTAGCTGAAGTTATAAGTGCAATTACTTTATATATTCTCAGCCTTCTTGAACAGAATAAATCGGAATAATGCTGAAACTAAATGAAATCTTTCTCCAACAGCTGCATGACAATTTTAAGGCATACATCTGAGGAATTTTGGCACATGGCAAAGAATTCCTCCTTACCTCCATGAAGGCTGTCGGAAATTCCTTTGATAAATAAAACACCAACATTGTGCATATCTGCAGTTAAAAGAATTCCTGCTGCTTCCATTTCTATTATGTCGCAGTTAAATTTCTGACTGATTTGCAATTTTTCCTTTGCGGTACTTACAAATTTATTACCTGATGCACAATTCACTTTACAAAGTCCCGGAATGATTTGCAGAGCCTTTTCTATCAGTGTAGCATCAGTTTTCATATAAATTGAAGAATATTCAAGATGTCTGCCTGTTTCACAGTTGTCAGCCTCTGAAGTGTCAAAGGAATAATCAACCACATTGTCAACTAAACATACTTGCTGTATTCCTATTTCTTCTGTCAAAGCTCCCACTATTCCAAAGTTAATTATAAAATCAACATGATATAACGAAATCAG
>JAHHUA010000210.1 GCA_020024235.1 Oscillospiraceae bacterium | reverse complement strand
TTTATCACACCATCTTTTAAAATCCTGTTTTTTAGTAACTGCATATGTATCCTCCGATATTAATTGATTAATTATATTAACTGTTTAAATTTAAGATTATATTTATAAAGTATAACATTTTTTATAATATATGTAAATAATATTTTTAACGAAAAAACAGAGTGAAAATCCATAAAATTTGGATTTTCACTCCTGACTTTATAATATAATACAGATAAGACCGTTGGCACCTTCATTTATAATGCGTTCAATGGTTTCGCTGATACGAAGTCTGGCTTCCTGAGGCATTTTGTAAAGTTTATTGTGAAGCCCTTCATTTACCAGATCATTTAATGATTTGCCGAAAATATTGCTGTCCCAGATTTTATCGGGACTTTCTTCAAACTCTTTAAGCAGGTAATTTACCAAGTCCTCTGATTGTTGCTCACTGCCTACAATGGGGGAAACCTGTGTGGTAATATTGGCTTTTAAAAGATGTATGGAGGGTGCGGAGGCATTTAACTGAACGCCGAATTTTCCTCCCTGACTGATGATTTTAGGCTTTTCCAGTTTAAGTTCTTCAATGGAAGGCATTACAATTCCGTAGCCTGTGGCATTTACTTCATCAATAGCATCTTTTATCTTATCATATTGTTTTTTAACTTGTGCCATTTCAGAAATATATGACATAAGTTCAGCTTCATTTTTTATGGAAAGTCCGGTTTTTTCTCCAAGTATTTTATAAAAAAGTGAGTGATTTATTATAATTGAAGATTTAGCAGTACCAGTTCCCATTTCAATTTCGTTTACAGAAGCATTTTCAATAAATTTGCTTTCACCTAAAAGCGGTGCATTTTTATCTATATCCTCTGCGTATTTTATTTTAGACGCATAATTGGTTATACAGTGGAGAATATCTTTTTTTAGCCAGTGTTCATCTTCCAATTCCAGCACCCATGAGGGGCATTTTATATCAATTTCATTGACAGGAAAACGAGAAAGAACTTTTGAAATAATTTTTGTAATATCTTCGGAAGATATTTCCGTACAATTTACTGAAATACAGGGAACAGAATATTTGTTTTCCATTTTTGAAACTAATACTTTTGTTTCTTCTGAATTTGGACTTAAAGTGTTTAATACTACAATAAAAGGTTTGTTGATTTCTTTTAATTCACTTATAACTCTTTCTTCCGCTTCTTCATATTCATCACGGTCAATATCGGTAAAACTGCCGTCAGTGGTAATTACAAGTCCTATTGTGGAATGTTCTGTAATAACTTTTTTAGTTCCTATTTCTGCCGCCATATTAAACGGAATTTCATTGGGAAACCATGGTGTCATTACCATTCGGGGATTATTGTCCTCTATGTATCCTATGGAACTTGGTACAATATAGCCTACACAGTCAATCATTCTGACATTCATGGAGGTATTGTCCATGGTTATTTTTACCGCCTCTTCCGGTATAAACTTCGGTTCAGTGGTCATAATAGTGTTTCCACCTGCAGATTGGGGCAATTCATCTATGGCTCTGTTTTTTACATAATCATTTTCAATGTTGGGAATTACTGAAGTTTCCATAAATTTTTTTATAAATGTGGATTTTCCTGTGCGTACAGGCCCTACTACTCCCACATAGATACAACCATCGGTTCTGGTGGCTATATCGTTGTAAATGCTTTCAGTTTTCATATTTCAAAACACCGTCTTTCATTTAAATATATAATCTTATCACATATATATTTAAACAAGCTTTAAAATATGCAAACACAATAAAATCATAAATAAATTTACTAGGTAAATAAAAGTTTAATATCATATTTTCTTTTTGTGATTTTAAGTTTTTAAATATTCATAAAAATACACCCCCATTTGTAAATGAAAAATCATTTTCTTTGGGAGTGTATATTTTTATAAATTAGAATTTAAGGATAATAT
>JAHHUA010000021.1 GCA_020024235.1 Oscillospiraceae bacterium | reverse complement strand
TTATTGTATAATAAATAAATATAGTGAGGTGAACGGTATGATTGAAATTTTG
The DNA here is from genome assembly GCA_020024235.1 of Oscillospiraceae bacterium. Lineage (GTDB taxonomy): Bacteria > Bacillota > Clostridia > Oscillospirales > Ruminococcaceae > JAHHUA01. The sequence continues at coordinate 17,005 of JAHHUA010000021.1, read as the reverse complement.
CCCATGTCAAAAGAACATATAGCACAAATAGCAAAAATTGAAAAAGAATGTTTTTCACAGCCTTGGTCTGAAAAAGCTTTGAGTGAAGAACTGACAAATGACAGTGCAGTTTTTTTAACAGCAGTATTTAACGGCGAAGTAATAGGTTATATCGGTGCAAACTTCATTATAGATGAGGGTTATATTACAAATATAGCTGTTACGGAAACACACAGGAAAAAAGGAATAGGCTCTAAACTTCTTTCTGAAATGATTGAACAAGCTCATAAGAGGAATTTGAGTTTTCTCAGTTTGGAAGTGAGAGTCAGCAATGAAAAAGCCATTAGCCTGTATAAAAAATCTGGCTTTGATTATGTGGGAATAAGAAAGAATTTTTATGAAAAACCCATTGAAGACGGAGCTGTAATGACTAGGCATTTCTAAGGGTTTATGATATAACGGAGGAAAAAATGAGTATTTCTGAAAGACATATACATTCATTGGAACTTGACAAGGTTTTAGAAAGACTTGCAAACCTTGCCACTTGTGAAGAAAGTCGTGAAAGATGTTTAAAACTGCGTCCTGATACAGATTATCCCGAGGTTGTACGCAGTATGGAGAAAACTTTGGCGGCTCATTCTTTGACAGGAAGATTCGGTACACCTACAGTTTTGGATATGAAAAACTGTATGGGCGCCGTAAAAAGAGCGGAAATAGGTTCCCAGCTTACACCTGTGGAATTGCTCCGTGTAAATCAGGTGCTGAAAGCTGTTAAAAATTTAAAAGTTTGGTCAAATCATTTTGAAGGTGAAGAAAATGCATTGACAGAGCTGTTTAACAGTCTTTATCCTCTTAAAAATTTGGAGGAAACTATCACTACTGCAATTTTAAGCGAAGAAGAAATTGCTGACAATGCCAGCCGTGAGCTTTTAAATATCAGAAGAAAAATTGTATCGGCAGGACAAAAAGCGAGAAATACTTTGGATAATATGATAAGATCTCAAACCTATCAAAAGTATTTACAGGATAATATTATTACTCAAAGGGATGGCAGATTTGTTATTCCTGTAAAAAGTGAGCACAGAGCTGATATTCCCGGACTTGTTCATGACACATCATCAAGCGGTGCTACAATATTTATTGAGCCCATGTCAGTAGTAGAAGCAAATAATGAAATCAGAGTGCTTAAAAATAAAGAAAAACAGGAAATAGACCGAATTTTGGCGGAAATCTCCGCACAGGTGGGAGAAAATGCGGATTTTATCCGAACAAGCTATGAATCTGCTGTGGAAATTGATGTTATTCTATCAAAGGCAAGACTTGCCTGGGAAATGAATTGTGCAGTAACCGCCATAAGAAATGACGGTAAAATAAAACTTGTAAAAGCAAGACACCCACTTATAGATAAAGACAAGGTTGTACCTACCAACATTGAACTCGGGTATGATTTTGATACTTTGGTTATCACAGGTCCCAATACAGGAGGAAAGACAGTTTCCATTAAGACTTTGGGACTTATGACTTTGATGATTATGTGCGGTATGATGATACCTGTTTCCGATGGCAGTGAAGTTTCTGTTTTTAAAAATGTATTGGTTGACATCGGAGATGAACAGAGCATAGAACAAAGTCTGTCCACTTTTTCAGGACATATGACCAATATAGTTTCCATTTTAGAAAAAACAGATGATAAATCTTTGGTTTTGGTGGACGAATTAGGAGCAGGAACAGACCCCATAGAGGGTGCTGCCTTGGCAGTTTCCATTATAGAAAAATTTAGAGAAAAGGGTGCAAAAGTGGCAGCTACTACTCACTATGCGGAAATTAAAATGTATGCTTTGGAAACAGACGGTGTAGAAAACGGCTGCTGTGAATTTGATGTGGCAACATTAAAACCTACTTACAGACTTTTAATCGGTGTTCCGGGCAGATCAAATGCTTTTGCAATAAGTTCAAGACTGGGACTTGCCGATGATATTATAGACAGAGCTAAAGAACTGGTTTCCACCGAAAATACAAGATTTGAAGATGTGGTTTCAAAACTTGAAATTTCCCGTCAACAAATGGAAGAAGCAAGACATGAAGCGGAAAAACAGAGAGCAGAAGCGGAAAAAATCAGAAATGAAATAGAAAAACACAGAGAGGTTTTAGAAAAAGAAAAAGAAAAGGAAATTGACAAAGCCAGACAGGAAGCACAAAGGATAATTCAGGAAGTTACAGCTAAATCCAATAATATGATGGAGGAACTGGATAAAATCATAAAAGAAAAGGACAGAGATGATTTTTCAGCTATGGTTGCCGGAGGAAAAGGCACATTCAGAGCTAACATGAAAAAACTGGAAGAACTGGCTGATCCGGTTACAAAGAAAAAATCCGTAAATTATATTCCCCCAAGACCTCTTAAAAAAGGCGATACTGTTATCATTGTGGATTTGGGCAAGGAAGGGACAATTACTTCCGAACCTGACAAGAGCGGTATGGTTATGGTTCAGGCAGGAACTATCCGAACAAAAGTAAATGTAAAAGATTTGCGTCTTTGTGAAAAGAAAAAACAGAAAAAACAGTCTTCCGTATCCTTTAAAGGAACAGGAGCAGCTTACCGTGAAGTTAAAATGGAAGTGGATCTTCGTGGAATGGATTCAGTGGAAGCCATTATGGAAGTGGACAGATTTATTGACAATGCAATACTCAATCATCAAAGTATGATTTCTATTATCCATGGTAAGGGAACAGGTGTTTTGAGAAATGCAGTGCAGAATCATTTAAGAAAACACAAAGGTGTTAAATCTTTTAGATTGGGAGTTTACGGCGAAGGTGAAAGCGGAGTAACCGTAGTGGAATTAAAATAGAATAAGAGGTACGGAAAATGATATATAATGACGGTAAGTCCGGATTTTTGACAACAATTATCGGGCCTATGTTTTCCGAAAAAAGCGGTGAACTTATAAAACGCTGTAAACAGGCAGAAAAATATCAAAACAAAAAAGTAGTGGTATATAAACCGATTTTGGATAACAGATATTCCGAAGATGAAGTTGTCAGCCGAATAGGTCTGAGGATAAATGCCCATAGGTTAAATCAAAATCTTTCCGAGGAAGATTTAGATGAAAAAGTTTATAATTTATGCGAAGATGCAGACATGGTGGGTTTTGACGAAGCTCAGTTTTTCTCTGAAGAAATTGTAGAAATTGTGAGAAATCTAGTGGGTATGGGCAAAGAAGTCATTGTGGACGGACTTAATTTGGATTATTTGGGCAGACCTTTTGGAAGCATGGGAAATTTGCTGCTGTTTTCAGATGAAATCATTACCAAAAACGCCTTTTGCAAATGCTGTGGGCGACCTGCCATGTATACTCAAAGACTTATAGACGGCAAGCCTGACACAGGCACTGAAGGAGGACTTGTACTTATCGGAGATACAGAATCCTATGAGCCAAGATGCAGACTTTGTTATGAAAGCGATCTATTTAAAATTCACCGATAATTTCCTTTAGACTTTTTAGTGAAAAATCATCATAGCAAAATGCTCCGTCAACAATTTTTCCTGTTAAAACAAGTGAAAAAGCAGGAGATGAATTTAATTTGCATAAAAAATCCGTAGGACGAAGTATCTTTTTAAAATCTTTATAAGATATATTTGTGATACAGTTGTTTACGGTAAAATTAAATATTCTTTCCCCATTTCCACCGTTTAAAAGTGGAAAAATCAGATTTATTACTTGGGCAGTAATTTCAGAAGGCAGATTTGATTTGCTTTGTACGGAAAGCTTTTCATAAATTTCATAAATAAGACCGCCGTTAAAAAACTGACTGCCCTGTTTTAATACAATATTACTGGAAAGGGTTATTTTTTTAGGCAGATTAATTTTGATATTTCCCCCCAGTGCCGTAATATATTCCAGTGAGGCTTTATTCAGGCAGATATATTTGGCAACAGGCTTTTCCAAAAGATTTTCCAAAGATGAACAGACTCCCTCAAAGCCTTTTTTGCCGTAAACTTTTTCCAATGTGTTGTTTTCATCAGGAAAATATAAATTCAGCGGCAGATATACTACAGGTATGTTCCCTTGGGTAATATTAAAACTTACGAGAAAAAAACTAAATGCCTGGGAAGATTTATCCTCGGAAACCGCCAGCAGCAGATTAAAGTTATCACTTTTGTCGGGAAGATACACAGAACCGTTTTGCGTTTCAGGAAAGATAGGCTTTATATAGAATTTAGATGTGGTTATTACAAAAAGAAAAATTGTCAGTGCTGAAAAAGCCAAACCAAAAGAAGCAATGTAATGTTTAAAAGAATTTTTTGCGTTCATATTTTTCACTACCTTTATTTTTATATCGGTTATAGTATTATCATATAATTGAACGCAGATACAAAATTTAACTAATTCGGGAGATGTTTTTATGAATGAGGAAGAAATAAAAAAAGAAAAAAACGATACAACACTAACAGAAGAAACTACAAATGAAACAGTTTCTGAGGAAATTATACCCGCCAGTCAAAAAGAAAAGGAAGAAAAAGATATAAAATATTATTTGAAAGAATATATTTTTCCTATTTGTGTACAATGCTTTATAATTTATATGTTTTTACAGTATGTTGCATTTTTGACAGTGGTACCAACAGGTTCAATGATTCCTACAGTAGAGCCTCACAGTATAATTATAGCTACCAAAGTATACAATCCCGAAAAAACTATAAAACGGGGCGATATAGTGCTTTTTAAATCAGAAGAAATGGGTAATATTTTATTTAAAAGATGTATCGGACTTCCGGGTGAAAGAGTTGATATAACTAAATCCGGTCAAATATTTATAAATGATGCTCCTCTGAATGAATACTATGTAAAAAATACTCAGCAACAGGAACCCCAAAGTTTTCAGATACCTGAGGACTGCTATTTCTTTTTAGGGGATAATCGTTCAGGTTCTTTTGATGCAAGAGAATGGCATCAACCCTATATTTCCAAAGATAAGCTGATTGGAGAAGCCAGATTTACATTATGGCCTATTAAGAATTTCGGAGTGCTTAAATAATGGCAGGGGGAATTTACATTCATGTGCCTTTTTGCGTGAAAAAATGTCCTTATTGCAGCTTTTATTCACTGCCTAAAACTGAAAATCTCATAAAAAATTATGTGAAAAAAACAGCAGAACTTATTAAAACCTGTTCAGTAAACTTAAAAGCTGATACAATTTATTTTGGAGGGGGCACTCCTTCTGTTTTGCCCCCCGATGATTTAATTTATCTTTTAAATTTGATAAAGGATAAATTCGGGTTTTCTGTGGGGGAAGTTACATTGGAAGCAAACCCCTCTACAGTGGATTATGAGAGCCTTTTAACACTTAAACAAGGTGGATTTAACAGGCTTTCTATGGGTTTTCAGTCAGGCAGTGACGAAGAACTTAAAATTCTCGGCAGACTTCATGATAAAAAAACAGCTAAACAAGCCTTTTTAGATGCAAGAAAAGCTGGATTTGAAAATATTTCCCTGGATATAATGCTTGGATTATATGGTCAGACTTTGAAGCAGGCGGAAAAATCCGCTGAAGAAATAATAAATCTAAGCCCTGAACATATCTCCGCCTATATGCTTAAAATAGAAAAGGGTACGGAATTTTACAGCAGGTATGAGGATACAGAAGAATTTGAGGATAATCAGGGTGAAATTTACCTTCACATCTGCAAATTTATGAATAACCATGGCTATAAACAATATGAAATATCAAATTTTGCCCATAGCGGATATGAAAGCCGACACAATACAAAATATTGGACTTTGGAAGATTATTTGGGAATAGGTCCGTCAGCTCATTCAAAACTCGGCAATAAGAGATATTATATGGAATCAGATCTAAACAGATATTTAAAGGGAAATGATGTAAAATCACTGCTTATTTATGAAGATGAAGCAGAAACTTTGGAAGAATATATTATGATGAGATTAAGACTTTGCGATGGAATTGATTTAACTGAAATGGAAAAGATTTATCCAAATAGTTCTATGGCTTTTACGGAAAAATGCCTTAAATTTATAAAATACGGATATATGGAGAAAAAAGACAGTAAAATTTGGCTTAATTCAAAAGGATTTTTAATCTCCAATTATATAATATCAGAACTTGTTTAAAAAATATATTAATGGAAATTTAAAAGTGAGGAAAGTGAGTCATAATGACAAGAAACATAAGCAGATTTATGATTACCGGAACAGGCAGTGGTTGCGGAAAAACCACTATAACCTGTGCTGTTTTAAAAGCACTTAAAAAAAGAGGTCTTTCTGTTACAAGTTTTAAAGCCGGACCGGATTATATAGATCCCATGTTCCATTCAAAGGTAATAGGAGCAAAAGCCAGAAATTTGGATATATTTTTGAGCGGTGAAAAAAGCGTTAAATATCTATTGGCAAGAGCTGCTGAAAACAATGATGTTTCCGTTATAGAAGGTGTTATGGGAAACTATGACGGAATAGGCATGAAAGACGATTTATATTCTTCAAATCATTTGGCAAAGATTACAGGCACACCACAAATTCTTGTTTTGGAAACCCGTGGAATGAGCTTTTCTGTAGTTGCCATGATAAGCGGATATTTAAACTTTAGACAGAATAATATAAAAGGTGTTATTTTAAACAATACCTCAGAAAAAATGTATGAAATGTTAAAACCGGCTATTGAAGAAACTTTGCCTATAAAAGTTTACGGATATATGCCTAAACTTACTGAAGCTGTTATAGAAAGTCGTCATCTTGGTCTTATCACCGCCGATGAAATTCAAAATATAAGAGAAAAACTGGATTTATTGGCTGAAACCGCAGAAAAAACCATTGATATAGACAGAATTTTGGAGCTTGCCAAAACCTACAGTTCATATGTTTGTTCAGATGCTCTTATTGATTTTAACATTCCAAAAGCCCCTACAAGAATTGCTTTGGCAGATGATGAAGCTTTCTGTTTTAAATATGAGGACAATTTGGAGCTGCTTAGAATTATGGGTGCAGAAATAATACCTTTTTCACCTATGAGAGATGAACATTTACCTGAAAATATAAATGCTGTAATTTTCCCCGGAGGTTATCCGGAACTTTACGCAGAAAAACTATCATCAAATAAAATTTTGCGTGATGAAATAAAAGAAAAAATGAAAGCAGGACTTCCAACTATTGCCGAATGCGGCGGATTTATGTATCTACAGGAAGAATATGAAGATAAAGACGGTAAAGTTTATGAAATGGTAGGGGCTGTAGAGGGAAAAAACCATATGACAGAACATTTGGTTCGCTTTGGATATGTTACCATGAAAGCAGAAAAAGACAATATCCTGTGTAAAGCGGGAGAAAGTATAAATGCCCATGAATTTCATTATTCTGACAGCGATAACTGCGGCAGCGATTTTCAAGCTCAAAAATATAACGGAAAAACATGGAAAGCAGTTATTGCCGACAATAGCAAATTTATAGGATACCCTCATGTGCATTTTTGGGGCAATATACCATATATAACAAATTTTTACAACAATATAAAAGATAAAACATTTTAAATATCAGACAAAAGATAATCGGTTACAGCATCTGTTTTTTTAAAGTCAATGGCTTTTTGATAAATACTTTCCAGTTTGTGATGACAGGAATATATTTCCCCCATAGTGTCTATTGATTTGGACAGTATTTGTTCAGTGGAATTTTTATTAAAAGCAAGCCGCTTTTTTTTCTCTCTTACAGCATCATTGTTTGTATAACGGCGGCTGTTTATAATGCGGTAAGGCACTATATCCAAAGGGTGGAATTTATTACTGCTTACAAAGGCAAGCCTTAATTTTGGAATGAATAAATGCTCATATTTTTTCCAAGGTGTGGCACAGCAGCAACAGGTAATTACATCATATCCCTTATAAAGACAGTTTACTTTGATTTCCGACAGCATAATATGGGAAAAAAGCCCGTAATCATCCTGTAAAAGAAAAACTCTGTCAGCTAAGGCATCAATGGTATTTTCAAAAAGAGAAACTCCGTCTTTGGTTATGACAGAAAAAAATCTTTCATATTCTTTACCATAATGATAATGGTCATTTTTAAGCTCTTGTTTTATAATTCGGCGGCTTTGAGCCTGAACTTTGGGAATATCGGTAAAACTTTCAGCAGATATGTACGTGTCGCTGTAAAATTCCCCGGTTGAGGAAAGAAGCCGCTGACAGTTTTCCGAGAGAGATTTTTTCTGTTTGATTAACTCTCTTATATCTTCCCGTTTTTCCCAGAGATAGTCTTTGTTTATGCCGTCATATAATGACACAACAATGTGATTTGCACCGGGATAAAGCGGTTCTACCATATGGGGCATTGTACCGTCAATATAAATTTTATGAGCGTCATGCAGTACAACACCGTCAAGACTTTGTGGGTCGCAGGAACAGTGTATTCTCTCTATATTTTGATATTTGTCCTGAGCTTTTTCGGCAATCTTTTTAAAAACAGTGGATTTGCCGCATCCGGGTACTCCTTTTAAAATATAACATTTCCAAGATGAGTCCAATTTATAAATCATGTCAAAATTTGAAATAAACCCTGCCGGTGTATTGGCAGAGAGAAAAAAATCAGTAACTGTATTATTCAAATTAATCCCCCTGTTCTGGTTTTTTATATTTTATTCGGAAACTTAAAATAATGTGAATTTTAAAATAAATTTTTTGGAAACAGATAAGATAATTTTAATTTTTTCAAAATCTTTACTTGGAAAAATTTTTATGATATACTCAGTAAAGGTAGAACTAAATTAACATAAGGAGACAGGTATATGAATTATTTTAACAGAATTGTATTAAAAGAAAATGCCAAGCAACCCTTAAGACAAAGTTATTGGATGGCTTTTGCAGTGAGTGTTGTGGTGGCTTTGTTCACAGGTGCTTCATTCAGTTTTAATTATAATGCAGAAGTTACTTACAGCAACAAATTATTTTATGAGCTTTATTATAATATTCCATGGATTGTCAGAGCGGGCTTTGCATGGTTTATGACAGCGATTGGGGTAGCTATTTCCTTTATAGGAATTGCTTACAGTGCTTTTGTGGGAAATATTTTGGAAGTTTCCGAGGCACATTTTTATTTGGAAAACAGAAAATATCCCGCTCCGTTTACTGAAATATTTTCCGGGTTTAAGGAAAATTATATTAAAAAAGTAGTTGTAATGTTTATGAGAAATCTGTTTATTTCTCTTTGGACACTGCTTTTTATTGTCCCGGGTGTGATTGCTCAATATAAATATTGGGCTGTAAAATATATAATTAGTGAAAATCCCGATCTTTCATGGCAGCACGCTTTGGACATGAGCAAGCGTATGACTGACGGCAGAAAAATGGATTTATGGCTTTTGGATTTGTCATTTTTTGGCTGGAACATATTAGGTGCACTTCTTTGTGGAATAGGAATTTATTTTGTAAATCCTTACTATAATCAAACTCAGGCAGAAGCTTATGAGTTTATTAAACAGGATGCTTTGTCAAACAACAGAATCAGCTACAATGAATTTAGCGATATGGATTAGAAAGGATATAAAAATGAAAGACTGGACTGAAATAAATGTAAAAATACCCCATAAAAATGTGGTTCAGGCAGAGGATATTTGTAATATGGCAGTGCCTTACGGCATATATATAGAGGACTACTCCGATTTGCTGACAGAAGCACCTAAGATTGCTCATATTGACCTTATTGATGAAGATCTGCTTAAAAAAGACAGGGATAATGCAATTATTCATATTTATATAAGTCCCGAAGAAAATCCAATGGAGGCTGTTTCCTACCTTAAAGACAGATTTACTGCGGAAAATATTAAATATGAAATAGATACTCAGTCAGTTATCGAAGAAGAATGGGCAACAGCCTGGAAGAAATATTACCATCCCATGCGTCTTTCCGAAAGATTGGTGGTTTGCCCAAGCTGGGAACATTATGAAAAGACAACTTCCGATGAAAAAGTAATTACTCTTGACCCGGGTATGGCATTCGGAACAGGTACTCATGATACTACATCTCTTTGTGTAAAACTGCTTGACGAATATGTTAAACCCAATATGGAAATGCTGGATGTAGGCTGTGGAAGCGGTATTTTGGCTATAGCGGGCAAAATGCTGGGCACAGGCAGAACCGTAGGTGTGGATATTGATGAACTGGCTGTAAGAGTGGCAAAAGACAATGCAAAACTTAATAATCAAGATGAAATAGAATTTATCTGCGGGGATTTGACACAGAAAGTTACAGGTAAATTTGATATAGTTTCCGCTAATTTAGTGGCTGATATTGTGATAAGACTTTCAGGTGATATTTCCACTTTTCTTAAAGAGGACGGGGTAATTATAGTTTCGGGAATTATTGAAGAAAGAGAAGCTGATGTAGCTGAAGCTATGGACATTGCCGGACTTCAGCTTGATAAAAGAATGGCAAACGGTGGCTGGGTTGCATTGGCTTATAAGTGGAGGTAATAATGCCCAGATTTTTCTGCCAAAACATAAACGAAAAAGAATTTGCTGTAGTGGGAGAAGATGCCAAACATATTTTTAAGGTGCTTAGATATAATATAGGTGACCAGCTCATTCTCTGTGATATGAAAGGAAAAGATTACAAGGGTATAATAGAATATGCGGACGGAGAAACTGTTTCAGGCAAAATTACACAGATTTGGGACAGCGATACTGAGCCGAATATTAATTTAACTTTGTATATGGCTATGCCAAAAGGCGACAAAGCTGAACTGATTATCCAAAAAGCTACAGAACTTGGGGCAAAAGAAGTGGTATTTATACTGACACACCGATGTGTATCCCGACCTGATGAAAAATCTTTTAACAAAAAAACGGAAAGATACAACAAAATTGCCTTTGAAGCAGCAAAACAATCACAGAGGGGAATAATTCCACAAGTGCGGGGCTTAATTTCTTATAAAGACGCTTTAAAAGAATGTGAGAATAAAAGTGTAATTATATTTTATGAAAATTCCGTAACTCCTTTAAAAAGCGTTATGGAAAAATGCGGCAGCAATATAGGAATTTTTATAGGTTCCGAAGGTGGATTTGAAGAAGAGGAAATTAAATTAGCTAAAGAAAAAGGTTTTTTCACCGCCTCTCTGGGAAAAAGAATACTAAGATGCGAAACAGCTCCCTTGGCAGCTATTTCAGCTATTATGTATGAAAAAAACAATTTTTAGATTAACTGCGTGCAGGTGAGAGTTTTGATAAAAAAAACAGCTTTGTTTCTTTTGACAGCACTGTCCATATTGTTGTGGGGAAATTATATAGGACACATACTACCCCATGAATTGCCTCCGGTAAACAGTGTCATTACGGAAAAAATTGCGGAAACTAAAAATGACAGAAAACTTTCCGGTTACAGTGAGCTTAAAAATAAAAAAGGTCTTGCCAAAATGTTTGTTACATATAATTTGGCAGCACTTGAAAACTCCTATGAAAGAACTCCCAATATAAAAGAAGATATAATGCTTTTTTTTGATATAGTTCTGGCTTTGCCTGAGGACACAGTGATAACAATGTTCCGTTTTGATGGAGATAATATAGAAATGGATTATGAGCAGGAAGAATCCGATGTTGAAATATTTTGCAACAACCTTGCCAAAAGCGGTAAATTCAGTAAAGTAAACTATGATGAAACCTCGGAAAATTCAGTAAAAATTACTGTAAAACGAATTTCAAACATTGACTGAGAAATAATTACAAAAAAATTACAAAATTTATAAAAAACTATTGCAATCGTATCAAAAATGTGATAATATATCTTTAAAAGAATTATTACAAAAAGGAAGTGTACAGCAATGACACCAATGATTATGATATTGACGGCAATGGCGGCACCTTCATCGGCGAGTGTTGCTGTAACTATGGCAGTTATATCAATCACTGGATTAGGAGCCATAATTTTAAAGAAATTCAGCAAATAAAAAATAAATCGTTTCCGGATTTTTTCGGAAACGATTTTTATTTAGTTATAAATCTTGTAACGCAGAATAAATTATGATATTATGATATGCAACAGTAAAGTAAACAACACATTTTTTTTGAAAAAAATGCAGTATATCTTTACACTTGCATATCATTAATATTTTAGAATTATTGTATACTGCATAATAATGGTTATGGGGATTTTTTAAGGAGATAGATTAGCATGGAAAATTTTACATTATACAACACACTTACTAAAAGTGTGGACCCTTTTGAAACTTATGAAAACGGCAAAGTTAATATGTACACCTGCGGACCTACTGTGTATCATTTTGCACATATAGGAAATTTAAGAACATATATGATGGAAGATGTACTGGAAAAATATCTTAAATTTATTGGATATGATGTCAAGAGAGCCATGAACATAACTGATGTAGGACATTTGGAAAGCGACGCCGATGAAGGCGAAGATAAAATGGTAAAAGGTGCTATAAGAGAGAAAAAAACCGTACTGGAAATTGCAAAATTTTATGAAGATGCTTTCTTTGCCGACTGTGAAAAACTCAATGTCAGAAAACCTGATATTGTGGTTCCGGCTACATCATATATTGATGAATATATAAGACTTATAGAAATTCTTATGGATAAAGATTATGCTTATAAAGCCGGAGGAAATATTTACTTTGATATTTCAAAACTGGAAGATTATTATTGTCTTACAGGCCACAGCAGTGAAAACCTGGCTGTAGGGGTAAGAGAAGATGTAAGTGAAGATGAAAACAAAAGAAATAACGGCGACTTTGTACTATGGTTTACAAAATCAAAATTTGCAGATCAGGCTCTTCGCTGGGATAGCCCATGGGGAGTGGGATACCCCGGCTGGCATATAGAATGTTCCGCTATCAGTATGAAGAATTTGGGAGAACATTTGGATATTCATTGCGGCGGTGTTGACAATATATTTCCTCATCACACCAATGAAATTGCTCAAAGTGAGGCGGTTCTCGGTCATAAATGGTGTACTCATTGGTTCCATGTAAATCATTTGAATACAAAAACAGGCAAAATGAGCAAGTCAAAGGGTGAATTTCTTACTCTTTCACTTTTGCAGGAAAAAGGCTATGATCCAATGGTCTACCGTATGTTCTGTCTTCAGTCCCATTACAGAAATCCACTGGTATTCAGCTTTGAAACCTTGGACAATGTAAAAGCCGCTTATAATAAGCTCCATGATAAAGTTTTATCTCTTTCCAAAGACGGTGAAGTAAACAAAGAAGAATTTGACAGTTACAGAGATAAATTTGCCTCTGTAATGGCAAATGACCTTAATACCTCCATGGGGATAACAACACTTTATGATGTTTTGAAAGCGGATATTAACGATGCCACAAAGAGAGCTTTGATAGAGGAATTTGACAAAGTTCTTTCTTTGAATTTGCTGAAAGAATCAGACAGCGGTGTAGATGAAGAACTTACAAAATATATTGAAGATATGATAGAAAAGAGAAAATCTGCTAAGGCTGAAAAAAATTACACCTTGGCTGATGAAATCAGAAATGAACTTCTGGAAAAAAACATTGTGCTTAAAGATACAAAAGACGGAACAACCTGGAGTATTAATAAATAAAACAATTATTATAATTATATAATCGGAGGTGCGGTTATTGGCTAAATTTAAGGGAGTAAGCTTATCTGATGGAATTTCATACGGAAATATCGTTAAAGTAAAAAATTATAATCAACATATATTTTTTAATCCCATAGAAGATAAGGAAAACGAAAAATTAAGAGTGAGAAAAGCTCTGACTTATGCCGAAGAATATCAAACTGCATTGATTGAAAAATACAAAGATGATGAAGAAATCAGAAATATACTAACTTCATATTTGTATATGATAAAAGATGAAGATTTGCTTAGCAAGTTGGATCAAATTATAGATACAATAAGTTGTCAGGCTGAATATGCAATTCAAACGGAATTTGAAAATGTTATAAATTCCATGCTTTTAAGCGAAAGTGAATATCTAAAAAGCAGAGGCGATGACCTTTACAGTGTAATGAATAAAATTCTCAGGGTTTTGTCAGGAAATAAAAGCACAGACCCCAATGATTTACAGGCAGGGTCCGTAATTGCATCTGAAACTATTTCTCCGATATTTTTGGCTGGAGCCGATGTGAACAAAATAGCAGGAATTATCACCTCACGCAGCAGTCCTACATCACATTTGGCCATAGCAGCAAGATCACTGAAAATTCCTATGGTAACCTGCTCCAAAGAAGATTTAAATAAAATGCAGGACGATCAAATAGTTATTATAGATGGCACGGACGGAGTTGTTATAACAAATCCATCAGGGCTTGATATGCAGTACTATGACAATTTGATGTGTAATTTAAATGCGGAAAAAGAAAAACTTGAACGCTACAAAGAACTTGAAGGAAAAACCATAGACGGCATCAGAATAGCTGTTCAGGCAAATGTTTGCTCCAAAGAAGATGTGGAATGGGCAAGCACTCAGGGAGCAGAAGGCATAGGACTTGTTCGTACGGAATTGCTTTTCCACAATATGAGCAGATTGCCAACTATGGAACAGCAGTTGGCAGCTTATAAGGAAATAGTGGAAAAAGCACCGGGAAAATCAGTAGTATTCAGACTTTTTGATTTTTCAAACGAGAAAGATTTTTTCAATATAATTGGAGAGAACGGCAGAAATGACAGTTGGGGACACAGAGGAATAAGAGTTCTTTTGGATAATGAAAAAGTTCTGCGAGATCAGATAAAGGCTATACTTTTGTCATCAGAAGACGGAGAAGTAACCATTTTAATACCCTTTGTCAGTGCTCCCGATGAAATTATGCGTGTAAAGGATATTGTTGATGAGGAATATTCTTATTTTATGCAGAATAATATTCCCCTTAATCAAAGTGTAAAAATAGGTTCTATGATAGAAACTCCTTCAGCAGCCATTTTGTGTGACGAAATCGCCAGACAGGTGGATATGATGAGTATAGGTACCAACGATCTTATTCAGTATACACTGGGAACAGACAGAAACAGCAGCGGAAATATTTCCTGCTCCAAAGCTTTTCACCCGGCAGTGTTAAGATTTATCAGTATGGTAGCTGATGCAGGTAAAAGAAATCATATTACCGTAGCAGTGTGCGGAGAAGCAGCCTCCGATTTAAAATTAACCAGGATTTTAGTGGGACTGGGAATAACGCATTTAAGTGTAACACCTGATAAAATCCATGCAGTTAAATCAGAAGTGGAAAAGCACAAATTCCATGATGATGTAATTTTTGCCAATAACATTATGTCATGCAATACGGCTATGGAAGCTGAAGCTATGGTTACCATCGCCGATTTGTAAACTTTTAAACGGAAAGTCAATAAATTATTGACAAAATAGTTTAAATGGGTTATCATGATATAGCTAATAGGTATATCCAAGTAAATTTTTATGGAAATATAAGGAGGAAACAATATGAAAAAAGTAATTTCGGCAGTATTGGCTGCTGCTATGACATTAAGCATGGCAGTTACAGCTTTTGCAAGACCATCTGACATTAACAAAGATCCATATGTAAGTGAAGATTCTAAAATGTACATCTATGATAAGGATTTGAGAACTTATGTAGAATCTGACGGCGGAGCTCAGGAATACGGCACAAAGTTTGCTGTGGAAATTAATTATAACGGCGACAGAGACTCTGCAGAATACACAAATTCAATCGGCAAGTTCAGAGCTTTCTTCAACATTAAAGAAGGCGAAAACATTGTTAAAAATGTAGGTATCAGCACAATCAGAGCTACCACATTCAGATATTATGTAGCAAAGGGTGTTCCTATTGAAAAATCAGGCAACAATACATATTACCGTTCTGCACTGTATGGCATTAACGATTTTCCTAGAGAACTCGGCAAATACATCAGCGACAAATACAAAGGCTGGAATGTAAAACTGGCTGTAGCATATAACGGAACATCTTTGGGTGCTGCAAAAGCTGATTGGTCCGATGTTAGTGCAGATAACCTTTTAAGCACAATGAAACCAAATTCAAATGGTGTATACACAGGATATGCTCCTACATACTCTGCCCTTAAAAACGGTGCAGCAGCAGGAAAAACATTCTCTCTTATTATGACAAGTGCAACTACAGGATTGCCTTTTGATGTTCTTCCTGAACCGGCAGAAATTATCAAACACAACAACCCCAAGCTTGATGTAAACAGTGAAGAATTTGCTAAAAAAGTAATTGGATATGAAAATTCTTTGAAGAGCATAATGTCCGAAATTATGAAAAAAGAAATTGCTTCCAGAAAAGTTTCAGGCAGAGATACATACAAGGCTGTTCCATGTGTTGTAGTTGAATTGGTTGACAGCTTGGGCAAGGACAACAAAGATGTTGCAGGTTTTATAACACTTGCAAGAAATAACAGCGATGTAAATGATAATATTAACGACAAAAACCTGCGTAAATTTGTAAACTTTAACACTGCTATAAACCCTGACAGACAAAACTGCACAGGCGGCGAAGAAGAATTCGTTTTCAGCATTGAAAGAAAAGACAGCAAAGGCAGAATTTACAGAGAAGATAAAGCTGAATATTTCATTAATACCGAAGGCGTTAAGTGGTTTGACAGCAAGTTTAACTGCGATATTAATCACAAAATTCTTGGTATGACAGATGAGGGTGATTTTGATTTCTTTAACTGGCCGGCAAAACCAGACTTCAAAAATATGGGAACACTCACTTTGTACACTGAAATTGAAAACCCAAATGTTTACGTTGTAACAGATAACGGCGGACTCAGAAAACTTCACAGCAACTGGGAAAAAGACAGCGGTTGTGTTACTATCAGAACCAGCGGTTTGAGAAGTTACATTGTAACTAACGCAGAACTTATTAAAGAATAATTTTTCTACAAAAAGCTCCCGATTAATTTAATGGGAGCTTTTTTGTGGGATTATTATAAATCATATTATCTGAAATTTTACTTAGATTTGTTGTTAAAATAAATTAAAATTAAAATTAATTTAAAAAGAGGGATGTATAAAATTTAAACGTTTAAATTTT
>JAHHUA010000209.1 GCA_020024235.1 Oscillospiraceae bacterium | reverse complement strand
ATTCATAAACAAATACATTATTGCTATTAAAAATAATTATATATTTACTAATTTTTTAAAATATGCTATTATGCTGTTGTTAAATTATATAAAACGGAGCTTTAAAATAAATTGAGAAAAATAAATTTTATAGTAACTGAAGAAAATTTAAGCCCTAATCTTGGAATTTTTTTAAAATATCATCAGGGGCTTTCCACCCGCACCATAAAAGCTTTAAAACTTACCAATAACGGAATAAAATTAAACGGTGTTCATGCCAGAACCATAGATGAAATCAAAGTAGGTGATATTGTTTCCGTGGAAATTGAGGACAAGCCCAAAGATTATATAAAAAGCAATACCTATGTCCCGATTATATATGATGATGAAGATGTGGTGGTATTTAACAAACCCTTTGGTATGCCAAGTCATCAAACTAAAAAACATCAAACTGACACATTGGGAAATGTTTTTGCCGCATACTGTGAAAAAAATAATCTTAAAATAAGTTTTCGCCCGATAAACCGCCTTGACACTGATACTACAGGAGCTGTTTTAACTGCAAAAAACTCCTTTGCGGCATACAAACTTTCCCAAACCATGGATAAAACCTATGTGGGAATTATATCAGGCTGTCCAAAAGAAAAACAGGGTTCAATCGAAGCTAACATAGACAGAGTTGATGAAACCGGAATACGCCGCTGTGTGTCCGAAAACAGCGGTCAATATGCCAGAACAGATTATGAAATTATCAGCACAAACGGCAGTTTCAGCTATGTAAAATTTAAGCTTTTTACAGGACGCACACATCAAATAAGAGTTCATATGTCTTATTTGGGCTATCCTTTAGTTGGTGATCCTCTTTACGGCGGAGATATGAGTGAACTTACAACACAGGCACTCCACTGTAAAGAACTTATTTTTCCCCAGCCTGTAGGTGAAAAAGTTATAAATGTAAAAGCTCCGCTACCGGATACAATGATTAGTTTTATGAAAAACCATGATTTATTATAAAAATTGCTGTATGCTGCTTAAAATAACAGTTTATAATATTATTAAACCATAATTTTTCTATATGGCAAAATTAAAGGAGTTTAAAATGAACTTACAAAAACTGCGATTTGCACTGGAAGTAGAGAAAACTTCCAGCATTACACAAGCCGCAAAAAATTTATATATGAGCCAGCCTAATTTAAGCAAAAGCTTAAAGGAACTTGAAGGTGAAATCGGTATAACTATTTTTCGCCGTACTCCCAAAGGTGTAAAACCCACTGTGGAAGGCACCGAATTTTTAGCTCATGCCAAAAATATCATTCATCAGGTTGATATCATGAGCAAGATTTATTGCAGTCCGAAAATAGACAGATTTACTTTTAAAGTATCTGTTCCCAGAACCACATATTTGACAGCAGCTTTTAATGATTTTATGAAAAAAATCAAAAATAATTCACTGCCTCTTGATATACATTACTGTGAAACCTCTGCGGAAGAAACAATAAACAATATTGCTTTGGGACATTTTGACATAGGCATCATTCGCTTTCAGGATATGTATGAATCCTATTTTCTAAACAAATTAAAAGAAAACAATCTTGACCATGAAACTTTGTGGGCATTTAAAATGCGTATAATAATGAGTAAAAATCATCCTTTGGCAAATTCCCAAATTATCTCTTATGAACAATTAAACCCTTATATAGAAATTTTACACGGTGATTTTCAAATTCCAAATTCCAAAGATGAAAATATGGAAAATCTTGTGAATATACACTCAAAAAATAAAATATATGTTTTTGACCGCGGCAGTCAATATGATTTTTTGCAGCAGGTGGAAGGCTCTTACAAATGGGTAAGTCCTGTAACTGATGAGGAACTGGAAAAATATAATTTGGTACAAAAAAACTGTACATTTACTGACATAAGCCGTGATTTGCTGGTATATCCAAACA
>JAHHUA010000208.1 GCA_020024235.1 Oscillospiraceae bacterium | reverse complement strand
ATATAGCATTATATATATTTTTTTGCTTAAAAAAATTGTTGATTTTATGCTGATAACACCATTTATATACACAAATTTGGTATAATTATACACCACCCCCTAATCTGATTAGGAGGGTGGTGTATAAATTATTCTTCACACATGAAAGGATATGAAATGTCATTTGTGGGTGAGAAAGTTTCTTTGATTGTTCTTGGACTTATCCAGCGGTAAAGGTTAAGCATAGAACCTGCTTTATCATTTGTACCTGATGCTCTTGCACCACCAAAGGGTTGTTGTCCTACAACTGCACCTGTTGGCTTGTCATTAATATAAAAGTTTCCTGCTGTATCAGAAAGAGCTTTTTCCATTTTAATAATAGCAGCTCTGTCCTGTGCCCAAATTGCACCTGTCAAACCATACGGAGATGCTTTGTCGCAAAGTTCCAGTGTTTCATCAAGTTTGTCATCTTCATATACATATACTGTCAAAACAGGGCCAAAGATTTCTTCTACCATAGACTTGTAATCAGGTTTGAGTGCTCTGATAAGTGTAGGTTTAACAAAATATCCCTTAATGCCGTCATATCCTCCGCAAAGAACTTCCGCATCAGCAGATGCATTTGCATCATCAATATAAGAACAGTTCTTTTTGAAAGATGCTTCGTCAATTACAGCTGCCATAAAGTTTGTAAAATCTCTTGGGTCGCCCATTTTGATTTTAGATATTTCTTCCAATGCCAAAGTTTTAACTTCTTCCCAAATACTCTGAGGAATATAAGCTCTGGATGCTGCAGAACATTTCTGTCCTTGGAATTCATAAGCACCTCTTACCATAGCAGCTACCAAAGGTTTAACATCTGCTGTTGGGTGAGCAAAGATGAAGTCCTTACCGCCTGTTTCACCAACAAGACGAGGATAAGAATTATATTTAGCAATATTTTCACCAACAAGATTCCAAACACCGCTGAATACAGATGTAGAACCTGTAAAGTGGAAACCAGCCATTCTTGGGTCAGAAATGAGATACTTGCTCACATCACTGCCACGGCATGGTACAAAGTTGATAACTCCCTTCGGAAGTCCTGCTTCTTCAAGAAGTTTCATTACATAGTAGCTGGAAAGTGTTGCAGCCTGAGATGGCTTCCAAATAACAGTATTTCCCATAATCGCAGGAGCAGAACAAAGGTTTCCGCCTATAGATGTAAAGTTAAAGGGAGAAATAGCAACAATAAATCCGTCTAACGGACGATATTCAACTCTGTTCCAAACACCCTTAGAGTTTTCAGGCTGTTGAGAGTAAATTTCCTCAGCATATTTAACATTATATCTGAAAAAGTCTGCCAATTCACAAGCAGAGTCAATTTCAGCCTGGTAAGCTGTTTTTGATTGTCCCAGCATAGTTGCTGCATTTATCTTAGCTCTGTATTTTCCTGTGAGAAGTTCTGCCGCTTTAAGGAAAATAGA
This sequence comes from Oscillospiraceae bacterium, assembly GCA_020024235.1. GTDB lineage: Bacteria > Bacillota > Clostridia > Oscillospirales > Ruminococcaceae > JAHHUA01. The sequence continues at coordinate 506 of JAHHUA010000208.1, read as the reverse complement.
TGCTCTGTGTTCAAAAGGCATGGCTGCCCATTCTTTTTTAGCTTCCATAGCTGCATCTGCTGCCATTTTAAGTTCTTTTTCACCGGCTATATGATATGTAGCTAAAACATGATTAAAATCATGGGGCATTACACATTTGCCTGTGTTTTCTGTGTAGTATTCTTTTCCGCCGATAATGGCAGGAATATCTACTACAATTTCAGATTGTCGTTCAAGTTCTGCTTTTAAGACTTCTCTTTCTTTTGAACCGGGAAGGTAGGAGTACACAGGCTCATTATAAGCTTTGGGTAAATTAAAAATTGCATTGCTCATTGAAAACACTTCCTTATTATATTTTTTTAACGGCGATTGAATAGATCCTATTAGATTCAGACGCCGATGAATACGGATTTACAATTTCATTTTATTAAACTTATAGCCTAAATATATGTTATAAATTCATAATAATTTTTTCTAAGTTGAAATAAATTATTTTTTATGAATTTAGCTTATCAATATTATAATAC
>JAHHUA010000207.1 GCA_020024235.1 Oscillospiraceae bacterium | reverse complement strand
GATATGAGAGGCAGCAATACATGGTTTTTTCCATGTGGTAAAGATGAAGAAAAAAAGAAGTTTATAAACGAAATTATGAAAACACCGAAACTTTCTTTCTGCTATGCCACAGAAAAAGATATAGCTTTTTTAAACAGAGAATTTCCTGAACAATTTGAATATACAGAATGTGAAGGAGATCATGAATACATATATGATGCCACTGAGCAAAAGGAACTAAAAGGCAGGAGATTTTCCAATTTAAGAAATCATATAAATAAAGTGCGTACAAATTATAATGTAAGTATAGATGAAATTACTTCCTGCAATTTGGATTATGCTTTAGAGATAAATACCGCTTGGACTAAACAATCTGAGTCTAACGCTGATTTAGAAGATGACACAGCTACTGAGGAACTCTTGAATAACTGGGAAATTTTAGGAGCAAAAGGAATTATTGTAAATATAGATAATGAACCTTATTCCGTTGTGGCAGGCTATCCCATCAGCGAAACTATGTTTGATATATGTCTTGCAAAGCAAAAAGAAAATATTCCCGGACTTTCAACTTATGCAAAACATATGTTTATTTCTTCACTGCCAAAAGAGTATTTTAACATAAATGCAGAAGAAGATTTAAATATCAGCGGACTTCGCTCCATGAAACAACAAATGCGGCCTATAAGACTTATTAAAATGTATGAAATAGTTCTTAAATAGTTTTGTTATATAATATTGAAAAAAATTCCAATATTATTAAATTTTATTTGGAGGTTTTTTTCCCCTTGATTATATGTTAAAATAATTTATAAATCTTTGAAAGGAGACTGAATATGATTTTATACAAAAGATGGATTACATGGTCTCTGCTGATTTTATCGGTAATTTTTATAATTATTGGTGTATATCTCGGAGAAAATGCAACCGTACTCAAAAAAGCAATAAACATTTGTCTTGAATGTATAGGAGTAGGATAATGAAAAATCAAACTAAACGACATTTTATTCAAACTCTTGCCACAGCCTTTACTAATGGCTATGTAGTCGGTTTTTTTAAAGGCACTATCTTTAAAGGCAAGACTAAGTCATTTTGTGTACCGGGACTTAACTGCTATTCCTGTCCCGGAGCATTGGGAGCCTGTCCTATAGGGGCATTACAGGCGGTATTGGGAGGAAAAAACAAAAATTTCTCCTATTATGTAGTAGGTATAATAATGCTGTTCGGTGTTATTTTCGGCAGATTTATCTGTGGTTTCCTCTGTCCTTTCGGGTTTATTCAGGATTTACTGCATAAAATACCGACTCCTAAGCTAAAAGTTCACAAAAAAATTGACAAACCTCTACGCTACTTGAAATATGTAATTTTGGTCGTATTTGTTATTTTACTGCCGATTTTCCTCACTAACGCTTTTGGAGTGGGAGCACCGTATTTCTGTAAACTCATCTGCCCAGCCGGAACCTTGGAAGGCGGTATTCCGCTTATTTCCATGAATGAAGGTCTTCGCAGTCAGCTTGGCTGGTTATTTAACTGGAAACTGTTTTTACTTATTGCAATTATTACAGCATCAGTTTTCATTTACAGACCTTTCTGCAAATACATCTGCCCTTTGGGTGCATTTTATGCTTTATTTAATAAATACAGCTTTTATCAGTTATCCATTGATAAAAATGCCTGTGTCAACTGCAAAGCCTGTGTAAGAGCTTGTCCTATGGAAGTTGATGTACTTAAAAACCCCAACAGTCCCGAATGTATACGCTGCGGAAAATGTAAAGATGCTTGCCCTACAAAAGCTATTTCATCAGGCTTTGCCATAAAACAGCCTAAAACCAAATATGACATTAATTAATAAAATCCCAACAAAAAAGAACGGAAATTTTTCCGTTCTTTTTTAATTAATGTAATAATAAGAAAACAATCCCAACTATAACGGCGGCTAATGCTATAGATATAACATAGCTCCATATATTTCCTAAATTCATTGTATATGAA
>JAHHUA010000206.1 GCA_020024235.1 Oscillospiraceae bacterium | reverse complement strand
CAATGTAATCGGAAAGGGAATGGCAGGCAGTAAAAAAGAAGCTGAACAATTTGCTGCAAAAGAAGCTTTGGAGTTAATGGGAGAATGAGCAAAAAAGGAAATATAGCCATATTTGTACCTCATTTGGGTTGTCCCAATCAGTGCAGTTTCTGTAATCAAAAAACAATAACAGATACTAAAACTCAGCCTTCTGGGGATTTTGTAAAACAGGAATGTGAAAATGCTCTTAGGATAAATAAGGACAGAGATATAAAACTGGAAATAGCTTTTTTCGGAGGAAGTTTTACAGCTATAGACCCCATGTATATGGAGGAACTTTTACAGGCAGCCCATGAATATCTTAAATATGATAAAATTGCAGGTATAAGGCTTTCTACCCGACCTGATGCCATAGATGAAAAAATACTTGATATTTTAAAAAAATACGGTGTTACTGCCATAGAATTGGGTGCTCAATCCATGGATGATGATGTACTTAAATTAAATTTAAGAGGTCATGATTCCAAAGCAGTTTTTAAGGCATCTAAACTCATAAAAGATTACGGTTTTTCACTGGGACTTCAAATGATGACAGGACTTTACAAAGACAATGATGAAACCATAATGAAAACAGCTTATGATTTTATAAAAATAAAACCGGATACAGTGAGAATTTATCCTACAGTGGTTTTAAAAGATACATTTTTAGATGAACTTAGACAGCAGGGAAAATATAATCCGCCTACTGCACAGGAAAGTGTGGATATATGTGCAAAACTAATAACTATGTTTGAAGAAAATAATATTAAAGTTATAAGAGTGGGACTTCATGCGGAAAAATCCGTGGAAGAAAACATGACAGGAGGAGCTTATCACCCTGCTATGAGAGAACTTTGCGAGAGCAGAATTTTCTTAAATAAGATTTTAAATAAAATAGAAAATCAAAATATTCCCAAAGGTGAACTTGAAATTTCAGTAAATCCAAGGGATATATCAAAAGTTCTGGGACAAAAAAAATCAAATATTGTAACACTGGATAAATTAGGGTATAATATAAAAATAAGACAAAACAATTCAGTAAAAATCGGAGAAATAGATATTTAAAAAGACAGGAAGTGAAATATTGAAACTCAAATCAGTGGAAATACAAGGCTTTAAGTCATTTTCAGATAAAACCAAACTGGAATTTCATCAGCCTATAACAGCTGTAGTAGGACCTAACGGCAGTGGTAAATCCAATATAGGTGATGCAATCAGATGGGTATTGGGGGAACAATCCACTAAAACCTTGCGTGGTGCCAAAATGGAAGATGTCATTTTCGGAGGCACTCAAAAAAGAAAGCCTATGGGATTTGCATCAGTTTGTCTTAATATTGAAAATGAGGACAGAAGCATAGATATTGACAATGATGAGGTCAGTATTTCAAGAAAAATTTATCGCAGTGGTGAAAGCGAATATAAAATAAACGGAAATATTGTAAGACTTAAAGATATTTATCAGATGTTTTTGGATACAGGTTTGGGTAAAACAGGTTATTCAATTATCGGACAGGGTAAAATTGCAGAAATCATCTCGGCAAAAAGCACTGAAAGACGAGAAATTTTTGAAGAAGCCGCAGGTATTGCAAAACACAAATATCATAAATCCGAGGCACAGAAAAAACTTACTCAAACTCAGGAAAATCTGGACAGACTTTTGGATATAATGTCGGAAATTGAGGGTAGAATAGAACCTCTCAGAAAAGACAGTGAAAAAGCGGCAGAGTTTATTCAATATGCCGGTGAAAAGAAAATTTTGGAAATTTCTTTGTGGATAAAAACAATTAATGCTGCAAAAAAGCTTATAAACAGCCAAAATGACAAAATTCTCATAAGCCGTGGAGATTATGACCGAGTAAATGGTAAAATAGAGGAAAACGAAAAGTCTATACAAAGAATTTTCGGAGAAATGCAAACTTGCTCTGTTAAGATAGAAAATAACAGAGATAAAATAAAAGAATTTGAAACTCAAATCAGTAATATAAGTTCTCAAAAAGCAGTTTATCAAAATGATATAA
>JAHHUA010000205.1 GCA_020024235.1 Oscillospiraceae bacterium | reverse complement strand
GATATATCCAGTTATTATGAAGAAACTATAGGACAAATAAATGACTTAAAAAATTTATATCCAGAATATTTATACGCCATTGTAGCTATAGGAAATCCTGAAATTAGATTAAAACTTATAAAAAAAGCAGAAATGATAGGGTATAATATACCGATTTTAGTATCTCCAAAAGCTTTTGTTTCACCGTCATCACATTTGGAGAAAGGAGTTGTTGTAGAACCTATGGCAACAGTTCATGCTAACTCTTTTGTGGGAATTGGGTCATATATTTCATCAGGAGCAGTTGTAAATCATAATGCAAAAGTTTATTCAGTATGCCACATAGATAATAATGCAGTTGTCATGTCAGGTGCTTTGGTTTCAGATAAAACCATTACAAAACCATGTGAGATAATATTAAAAAAATAAAGTAAATAATGAAAAATTGAATAATGTGAAAAAATTATATATTAAATTATAGGCAAAACTATATTTATTCAGGAGTAAATAAATATGTATAAAAATTTTTTAAAACCATTTATTGATATTTTACTTTCTTTTATAGGAATTATAATTTTAGCAATTCCTATGGGAATAATTGCAATTGCAATACTTATAGATGATCCCGGTCCTGTTTTATTTAAACAAAAAAGGGTGGGACAGAAGAAAAACGGAAAAATTACATATTTTAAGTTAATTAAATTTCGCACTATGAGAATGTCCACACCTCATGATATGCCTACTCATATGCTTTCAAATCCAGAACAATATATAACTAGAATCGGAAAATTTTTGAGGAAAACAAGTCTTGATGAACTACCTCAAATTTATCAGATTTTTACTCAGAAGATGTCAATAATAGGTCCTCGTCCAGCTCTTTGGAATCAAGAAGATTTAGTAGCTGAAAGAGATATGTATGGTGCTAATGATGTAAAGCCAGGACTTACAGGATGGGCACAAATAAATGGCAGAGATGAACTTGAAATTTCAGTTAAAGCAAAATTAGATGGAGATTATACAGATATACTGAAAAAAGGTGGATTTAAAGCTTTTGCAATGGATATTAAGTGTTTTTTTGGAACAATTATCAGTGTTTTAAAGCATGATGGAGTTGTTGAGGGCGGAACAGGAGAAATGAAAAAGAAAGATGAGAATATAAAATGATAAATGTGCTTATAACAGGGGCGAATAGTTATATAGGAATGTCAGTAGAAAAATGGCTTATGAAAGAGCCTAAAAAATACAGTGTAACTACTTTGGATATGACAAAACCAAAGTGGAGAGAACATGATTTTTCTAAATATGATGTTGTGCTTCATGTGGCAGGTATTGCACATGCTGATGTAGGAAATGTTACAGAAGAGAAGAAACAACTATATTATAAGGTCAATACTGAACTAGCAGTTGAAACAGCAGAAAAAGCAAAAAAAGCCAGTGTAAAACAGTTTATTTTTATGTCATCAATGATTGTTTATTCAGGCTGTAAAGAAACATTTATCACAAAGGATACAGAACCTAAACCTCTTAATTTTTATGGTGATAGTAAATGGCAGGCTGAGCAAAAAGTACAGAAACTTGAAAATGTAAATTTTAAAATAGTAGTATTAAGACCTCCTATGATATATGGAAAAGGAAGTAAGGGAAATTATCCGGAACTTGCAAAACTTTCATCTAAAATGCCAGTTTTCCCTAAAGTAAAAAACAAACGATCAATGCTGTACATAGATAATTTATGTCAGTTTATAAAATTAATGATTGACAATGAAGAAAGCGGTGTGTTTTTTCCACAAAATAGTGAATACACAAATACATCAGAAATGGTTAAGATGATTGCAGATGTAAACAATCATAAAATTTTTATGGTTCCTGGATTTAATTGGGCAGTAAAACTTATGCAGAAAATGCCCGGCAAAATCGGAAAACTTTCTAATAAAGCTTTTGGTGATTTAGTCTATGATATGAGTATGAGTGAATATAAAGATAATTATAGAGTTAATACTTTGAAGGAATCAATAAAGTTGACGGAAGGTAAGTTATAATGAAATATTCTGTTTTAATGTCGGTTTATAAAAAA
>JAHHUA010000204.1 GCA_020024235.1 Oscillospiraceae bacterium | reverse complement strand
ATATAAATTTTTAAAATCAACAGGTGGTGCAAACATGGCAAAAAAAATTATATTAAAACAAAAACACAACTCTGATAACATTCCCCCGAAAATAACAGAGCCTATAAAAAGACCTGAGCCCATAAAACCGCAAACTCCCACTGCTCCCAAGGCTTCCGTACAAGCTGCTTCAGATATTGATGAAAACGATTTGATTTTTGCGCTGGACATTGGTACTCGTTCCGTAATAGGAATTATCGGTTATCAGGATAATGAAAACTTTGTTGTTTTAGATTCCGAAATGATAAAACACTCCCACAGATGTATGGTAGACGGACAAATTCAAGATATTAACATGGTAACTGATGTAATTATCAGCATTAAAAATTCCCTGGAAACACGAAACAAAATTACACTTAAAAATGTTTCCATAGCTGCCGCAGGAAGAACTTTGATCACACAAAACGGCCATTCCGAAAGAAAAACCCAAAGAAATGTTGCCATAAACCGTGATTTTATTTCCTCATTGGAATTGGAAGCTGTGGAAGATGCTCTTTCTCACATCAAAAATGACAATAACAGCGAAACCAGCTTTTACTGTGTAGGACACAGTATAGTTTCTCAAACCTTGGATAAATACCCTCTCACAAATTTGGAAGGTCATAAGGGTGATTGTGTAACTATGGATATTATTGCTGCATTTCTTCCTTCCAGCGTTGTTGACAGTCTTCATACTGCCATGGAAAATGCAGGTCTTATTGTAAAAACTCTCACTTTGGAACCAATAGCTGCTATTAATGCCCTTATCCCCGCTGAACTGCGTATGCTTAATCTTGCTTTGGTGGATATAGGAGCAGGTACTTCCGATATTGCTATATCCAGAGATGGCTCAGTAATTTCATATGCTATGGCAACAGTAGCCGGTGACGAAATCACTGAAAGCCTTATCAACAGCCTTTTGGTAGACTTCCAAACTGCAGAAAAAATTAAACTTTCTTTGGCTGACTCACCTGAAATTATCAGTTATACAGATATTTTAGGCTTTACTTATGAAAAAACATATGAAGAAATCTTTGCCTCCATTTCTGAGGCTTTCTCCAACTTAGTTGACACAATATGTGAAAAGATTTTGGAAATAAACAAAACTTCTCCAACTGCCGTATTTTTGGCAGGCGGTGGCAGCCTTATTCCCAATCTCACCGAAAAGGTAGCTAAAAAACTGCAAATGAGTCCAAACAGAGTGGCTATCAAGAGCAACAGTTTCCTTAAAAATATAAAGGGCAACTGTGAAAATATGGATGACCCACAATATGTAACACCTCTTGGAATAGCTCTTACTTCTGTTATGCAAAATGGATTTGACCTTTACTTTGTTACTCTTAACGGGGAAAAAATCAGAATTATAAATGATAAAGAAATTACCGTAAACGATGTTTTGAGCCAAGCCGGCATACAAATGAAGCAGCTCATAGGTCTTACCGGTAAAAGCCTTGTTTATGAGTTAAACGGTAAGAGAAATGTCAGATACGGTGGAATGTCCGTACAGGGACAAATACTCATCAATGGCAAGGAAGAAAATATCCGTTCACAGGTTAAGTCAGGGGATAAAATTGAAATCACCATGGCGGAAAACGGAAAAGATGCTGTACTTACTTTAAAAGACTTAGTTGATTTCGGTGACCAGGGTTTTGTTTTTATAGGTCCCAGCAAAGTATCTCTTTCAATAAACTGTACTGTAAACGGTTCTGAAAAGGACGAAGATTATGCAATAAACAACTATGATGTTATAAACACAAATCAAATCTCAACTTTGTCAGATGCACTTAATTACCTGCACATTTCCCCGGACGACAATATTTTTATTTTAAACGGCAGCAAAATAGGCTTGGGGCATAAACTTGCAAACGGAGAAAAGATAGAATGTAAACCAAAATCCTATGACAACCCCCCCGAAAATCCCCAAAAAGAAGAAAAAAATTCTGAAACAAATACAGAAGATAAACCTGAGAAAAAAAATCAGGATAATTTAACAAAATCCACTGAATTAGCTGAAAAACCTTTGTCTGCATCTGAAAGTAATTTCACCTCACATGAAAATGAAAACAAAACCGAC
>JAHHUA010000203.1 GCA_020024235.1 Oscillospiraceae bacterium | reverse complement strand
ATTTTCTCCTAAAGGCAAAGAAAATAAATCAGAATCTTGAAAAACTATTGAAAATAAATTTTGATAATCCTCTGTACTAAAGTTTGAAATATCAGCATCATCAATTAAAATTTTACCAGTTTTAGGTTTATGAAGACCACATAGTAATTTTACAAAAGTTGTTTTACCGGAGCCGTTTTCACCAACTATAGAGATTTTTTCTCCATTATGAATTGTCATGCTGACATTCTGTAAAGCATTTTTGCTTTGTTTATTATATGAGAAACTTACATTTTCAAATTTAATTGAATTAAAATTTTGAGGGCAATTTTTAGCTTTTGTAGACTCAAAATTAGACATTTCAAGAATACTTTCATAAAGTTCCACACGAGGAGTAAGAGATTTCCATTTTCCGAATATTCCTGCCATATTTCCAAATCCTGAAGTAAATTGCCTGAAACATCCTATGTAGGCTAACGCATTTCCCAAAGAACAAACACCTGATGTGGTCTGAATACCAACAATCAGCATAAATGTAAATGTCATCATCGCAAAAATTAAATCACTAAAACATTCCGCCAATCCATATCTTGAAGCAATTTTTTGTTTTAGAGGAATTCCTTTTTCAATAAGTTCACTGTTAATTTGATTCATAATAAAAGGAGATTGGTCAAAAATACGAATTTCCTTACCTGTTTTATAATTGCAGATTAGATTTTTATAATATAAAAAAATGAAATTATGTTCTGCATATTCATTACGCAAACTTATATTTTCCTGTTCGACTTTTCCTTTTATCATAAAAAGAGAAGCGATTGCAGCAATAACCAAAATAATTATTACTGTACCATATAAAGCAGAGTTTAAATTTACCTCATAGTATTTAAAAAATCCGACTGCAAAGGGAATCAGCGAAATTATTGCAGCTGCCAAACCAATTACAGAGCAAAAAAAATTTTCAATTATTGAAATATATTTGTTTAAAATACCTCCTTCTCTTGAAAGTTCATCTCTATGCCGCAATACTTTTCTTTCTAAATCTGTGTTTTCAAGTTTGTTGTATTCCACATGAAAAAGGCTTTTAGTAATTTGATTTTTTTCATACATATTAAACCAGTCTTGATTTTCCATTTGTAAATTGCTGAGCCAGTATCCCAATATTGATAATATCATTTGTAGAAATACAGCTGCAAATGCCGTAAAAAAAATTAATTTTAAATTTTTACCTAAAGTTAAAAGATTTACAATTTCTGCCGAAGCAAAAATATATATATACGGATTTATAGCTTTTATTATTCCGGAGAAAGCAGCGACAAACACAGCACTTTTTTTATTTTTATAAATAAATGAAAAGGATTTTAATATAGTATTTTCTTTCTTCATAATGAATTATTAACCTCCTTCTGATAATAAAAGCCTTGTAGCTTGTACATATCGCTGTATTCCCCGCCCTGTGCCATAAGTTCAGAATGACTGCCACACTCGATAATTTTACCGTTTTTCATAAATATAATTTTATCACAAAAACGAGTAGAGGTAAGCCTATGTGATGTAAAGAAGGAAATTTTATCTTTTGTTAAGTCCTGATATTGTAAATACAACATTTCTTCAGCAATAGGGTCAAGTGCTGCTGTAGGTTCATCTAAAATTAGTATTGGAGCATCTTTATAGAGAGCTCTTGCAAATAATAATTTTTGCATTTCACCTCCTGAAAGTGAAGAAGTGTCTTTATCTGATTGTCTGCCTAATTGGGTTTCCAAGCCGTTTTTTAATTTTTTGATTTTTTCGGAAAGATCAACCTCTTCAAGCACTTTCCATACTTTATCTTTATTATAATTTTCTGCAAGAGTAATATTTTTAAGAATACTTGATGGAAGCAATGTGTAATCCTGAAACACCGCTGCAATCTGTTTAAAATATATCGAACAATCAATATATTTTAAATCTTGTCCATTAATTAATATTTTTCCGGATGTTGGGGTATATAAACCACATAACAGTTTAATAAAAGTTGTTTTGCCTGCACCGTTTTCTCCTACAATGGAAATTCTTTCACCTTTTTGTACTTTTAAATTGATGTGGTCTAAAACCATTTTTTTGTTATCATAAGTAAAGCTCACATCACAAAATTCAATGCTGTTAATGTCAGCATCAGATAATAAAT
>JAHHUA010000202.1 GCA_020024235.1 Oscillospiraceae bacterium | reverse complement strand
ATTCAGCGAGCAAAGAAGACAATCTTTTATTACTGCAATGGAAATAAAAAAACAGAATAAACCTTTTATTGGTATTTTTTGCACATATTTTCCTGAAGAAATTGCTATGGCAATGGGTGCAGTAACAGTTGGTTTGTGTTCTACATCTGATGAAACAATTCCTGATGCGGAAAAAGATTTACCAAGAAATTTATGTCCGCTTATTAAAGCAAGTTACGGATTTGCCAAAACCGATAAATGTCCCTATTTCTATTTTTCCGATTTGGTTGTGGGAGAAACCACCTGTGACGGCAAAAAGAAAATGTATGAATATCTTTCTGATTTTAAACCTGTTTATGTTATGGAACTGCCTAATTCCCAAAGTTCCAATGCTTTAGAATTATGGCGTAAAGAAGTAATTAAACTCAAAGAAAAATTAGAGGATTTTTTTAAAACCGAAATTACAGAAGAAGCCATAAAAGAACAAATAAAAATAAAAAATGCCAACAGATTGGCTTTGAGAGAATTTTATGAACTTATGAAAATGGATCCGCCTCCCATGCATGGTTTAGATATGTTTAATGTTTTATATGGCTCACAGTTTAAATTTGATAAAACAAAAGCTACAGAAGAAATAAAACTTTTGACAGAAAAAATTAAATCGGATTACGAAAAAGATTATGGAGAAAAAATCGGTAAAAAACCCAGAATTCTTATTACCGGATGCCCATTGGGCGGGGTTGCGGAAAAAACCATAAAAGCTATAGAAAGTAATGGTGCCAATGTAGTAGTATTTGAAAATTGCGGCGGTGCAAAATCCGTAGATATAATGGTTGATGAAAATAATCCTGATGTTTACGATGCTTTGGCAAAGAGATATTTAAGTATAGGCTGTTCGGTTATGACACCTAATATGAACAGAATAACTCTTTTAGACAGGCTTATAGATGAGTATAAAATTGATGCAGTGGTTGAAATCATTTTACAGTCATGCCATACTTACAATGTGGAATCCCTGGGAATAAAACGCTTTGTAACTCAGAAGAAAAACATTCCATATATGGCTGTAGAAACAGATTATTCAAAGTCTGATGCAGGTCAGTTAAATACCAGAATGGCTGCTTTTGTGGAGATGATTTAATTATGTTAAGTTTAGGCATAGATTCAGGCTCAACTACAACAAAAGCTGTTTTATTTGACGGAAAAAATATTGTAAAAAAATTAATCATTCCCACTTCTGCCAATCCCAAAAACAGCATTAATAAAATTTATGATACTTTATACAATGAAGATGTGGCATTTACTGTAGCTACAGGATATGGCAGAGAACTGTTAAAAAATGCTGATAAAAAAGTAACGGAAATTACCTGTCATGCCAAAGGAGCTGCTTATCTTAATCCCAATGCAAGAGCTGTAATTGATATAGGTGGACAGGATTCCAAAGCAATTTTACTGGATAAAGATTTAAATGTAATAGATTTTTTAATGAATGATAAATGTGCAGCCGGTACAGGCCGTTTTATAGATATTATGATGAGGATTTTGGAAGAAGATATAAATAATATTGATGAATTTGTAAAGGACTGTACACCTGCAAATATTACCAGTATGTGCACTGTGTTTGCCGAAAGTGAAATTATAAGTTTATTGGCAAAAGAGGTTAAAAGAGGGGATATAGCTCTTGGAATAATTAATTCAATTTGTAAAAGAACTGCTGTTTTTGCCCAAAGACTTAATATTGAAGGTGAAATATTTTTTAGTGGAGGTCTTGCTAAATTTGAAATATTCCGAAAAACCATTGAGGATTATATTGGGATTAAAGTTACCACAAGTCCTCTTTCTCAATTTGCAGGAGCAATAGGAGCAGCAAATGTTGCATATATAAATGCCAAAAAAATAAATGATAAAAAATTCTGAATGGAAAATTGTTAAAAAATTTATTTAGTGGCTTTTTGAAATTTTCCACTGATGTTTCCTGAAAAACTCGAAATTGATATAAGAACAGTGTAAGTCAAATAAAACAATAAATGAATTAAATTTTGTTAAATGAAGTGTTTGCAAAGATTTTTTGCCAACACTTCATTTTGTTTTCTTTATACCCAAAAATGCAGTCATTTTTTAAATATGGCTGCGTTTTTCTTTTAATAAACAGGGTTTTTATGATAAAT
>JAHHUA010000201.1 GCA_020024235.1 Oscillospiraceae bacterium | reverse complement strand
CAATTAAAGAAAATATAACTATGTTTAAAAATGCAGATGAAAGAAATCTTAATGATGCAGTGAAAAAGGCAGGCTTATCAAAACTTATCTCAAAACTTGAAAATGAAATAAACACCGATATATCAGAGCTTAATTTATCCTCCGGAGAACAGCAGAGAATATGTCTTGCCAGAGCATTTTACGGAGATTATGATATAATAATTTCAGATGAAAGTTTTTCCGCAATAGATCCTGATTCACGCAAAGAGATATTTGAGAAGCTCTTAAATCAAATCAAAGAAAAATCCCAAATTCTTATTATGTCTGCACATACAAATTTTGAATATAATTCCGATAACTCAGTAAAAATTCTCAATATGGGAGGAGAAAATTAATGAAGATGTTAAATCGTCTTAAATCTACAGACATAATTTTAAAAAATCATAAGCTGAAATTTGCAGCTTTGCTGACAGCATTTTCATTAGTTTCTTTTGTTGTACCATTAACCTCACCATTTATGATACAATATATTATAGGAAAAATAGAAAATGGAGCTGATGTAACTCCCATTATGATTTTTTTAATAACTGCAGTAACTTTATTAATGCTGATATTGGATTATCAGATAAATGTATACGGAAATGTAATGTGTGCAAACCTTATTTACAAAGGTTCTACAGATTTGTATAAAGACCTGTTTGCGTTACCATACGGAGAAAGAGAAGAAAAGTACAAAGATGAAGAAATTCTACAAAGAATAACTGCCTTTACTGATTCAGCTTTGTCAATATGGGTTATGATAATCAGTCTTATAATCAGTGTAATTGTAATAGGAGTTCTGTTAATTTTATCAGTTAAAATTCATTATATAATTTCTATTTTTGTTTTGGCACATATAGTTATAACGATTTTTGCAGGCAAACAAATTAATGATATATCAGAAAAATATGCCGCAAAACTTCAGGGCAGTGAAGCCGAAAAAAATAAAAATGCTGAAGAACTGATGTATAAAGCAGAATTTATCAATATGAACAATCTGCAAAATGTAATAATAAATCGTTTTGATAATACTCGACAGGAAATTTTTCATATTCAGAATGAACAACTTAAAAAGAATAATTTGTATATTTCTTTGCAAAAGGTAGTAAGTGAACTTGTAAGTGGATTTATTTATCCGGTTTTGGGATTTTTACCTGATAATATGAAAATTTCAGGGGGAAATTTTGCCTCCATCAAAAGCCTTATCATAGAATCGGGAAATCAAACTCAAAATATTCAGCAGATGGCAGCATATATTCCCTATAATACCATACCTATTGACAACGGAAAAGAACTTTTCAGTCTTAAAAGAGAAAAAATCTCTCAAACATATGATAATTCCTGTGTTGCAGCAATAAATAATTTATATTTTGAGGCAGACAACAGAACTATTCTATCAGATATAAATCTAGCTATAAAAGAAGGAGAACATATTGCCTTAGTTGGAGAAAACGGCAGCGGAAAATCTACATTGCTCCGCTGTATTATGGGTATGTATGTCCCCACATCAGGTAGTATAACTTTATTTGGAAAATCACCTGCAAATGATACCGAATATTTTAGAGAAAATCATCTTTTTGCTTATATGCCAGCCACTTCTCAGCTTTACGAAACCACCATTGATGATAATATTTTAATGGGCGGATTTGATGAAATAAATCTTGAAAAAATAAAAAATGCCACAGGAATTTCTGATTTTGCAAACCATGAAAATTCTTCAATATCCAAGTTTTCAGGAGGGGAACAACAAAGAATTAATGCTGCAAGGGCTTTTTCTAACAGTAATGCGAAACTTATTCTCCTTGATGAACCAACAGCATCTTTGGACAGTGAATATGCTGAAAAATTGATGAACTTCATAAGAAACAGTAAAGCTACAATTATTTATACTACTCATCGTAATAAAGAAACAGAATTTGCAGACAGGGTTATTCATATGTGTGGCGGAAAAATCATGATGTCATAATGGTAACGTCCAATAAAGACTCATACCAATTCAAAAAATGCCTCAAGATTATCGTAATATAATCTTGGGGCATTTTTTTGATTTGTGACGCTGGCTTATTGGTCTTATACAAAGGTGAAACTAGAAATCTAACTTTTTGAATATCTGTTCACTTATGTATTAATTAGTACATTTTTTCACAAA
>JAHHUA010000200.1 GCA_020024235.1 Oscillospiraceae bacterium | reverse complement strand
CAATGACCATAATTTTTACTCTTATATAAAAGAAAAAGGATTTTTTCAATCTTTATATAACTATCTTTATTTTATCGGTTGCTGGCTGATAAGATATTTCAGATCCTCAAAAAGACACACTGTACTGTTTTTGAAAATACAGAAAATAAACTTTCTTAAATTTATAACCAAAAACTACCGCAAATTTAAACTGTTTCTTTTTGAACAATACAAAAAAATTGCCGATCCAATTCAAAATCTGAATTTTGAAATACAACATTTAAAACGGCTGAACAAAAAAAATGGTGAAAACCGTGAAATTAAATTTGAAGTAAAAAAGAAACTCACAATAGCCATACTGCGGAATATAGGTTTTTATATTTCCCGAATATCAAGTTATGTACTGCCTGTGCTGGCTCTGATTTTTTCAATAAATATGATAAATCATTACCTCAACATGGATTATGTATTAGAGGTGGAATACAATGGCAAGCACATAGGCTATGTAAAAAAAGAATCTGACTTCTATGAGGCTGAAAAACTCATGAGGGACAGAATTACTCAAGAGGCATACATAAAACCTACAGATGCTGTACCAAGATTTACTTTGGTTTCAGGCAAATCTGATATGATTACCTCAAAAGATAACCTCACCAACCTTATTATTTCAGCTTCGGGAAATCAGGTTGTTGATGCAGACGGACTTTATATTGACAACAGATTTATCGGTGCCTTTAAATCTGCGGACAACCTCCTCAGCTTCTTTGACAACACTTTAAAAAGTCATGCTACAGGAGGAATAAACGAAACTATTTCATTCGTGCAAAAAATTGAAGTTAAAAACGGTCTTTATCCCGTAAGTTCTTTGGTTGATGAACAAAAAATATTTGATAAACTCTCCTCCTTACAGGAAAAAGAAAAAATCTACATTGTTGAAAAAGGCGATGTTCCCGGTGCAATAGCCGAAAAATTCGGTATGCCTTATGCAAAGCTTAAACAATTAAACCCCGATATAGAAAAACAGCTTCTGATAGGTCAGGAAGTTATTATTTCAGCGGCTGTCCCCTATTTGGGAGTAAAACAGTCCGTAACAGAAACTTACGAAGAAGAAATTCCATACAAAGTGGAAAAAACCATAAACAAAAACTACAATATGGGCTATTCCAAAACCACTCAGGAAGGCAAAAACGGTGTTAAAGAAATCGTTGTCAGAAAAACTTATGTAGACGGTTTTGAAACTGAAAGAAATGTCATCTCCTCTAATGTTTTGAAAGAACCTGTAAATGAAAAAATAATTATAGGCGGAAAATATGTAAATAATGTCCCTCAGGGAAATGGCGGAAATACAGGAAATGCCCCTGCTACATCAACATCCTCCAGCGGATTTATGTGGCCTACTGTAGGCGGTAAGGTAACCTGTATGATTTGGGGATATCCGGGACATACCGGTATGGATATTGGAGTAAAAACCGGTACACCTGTTTATGCTTCCGCATCCGGTACAGTTGTACTTGCCAAGAATGGTATCTATGGATATGGCAGATATATTATGATTGATCATGGCGGCGGTATAAAAACCCTTTATGCTCATAACAGCCAGCTTTTGGTAAGTCCGGGACAATGGGTGGAAAAAGGTCAGCTGATAGCTTACTCCGGAAATAGCGGATTCAGCTCCGGTCCCCATGTTCATATTGAATTTCGTGTAAACGGTCAGTATATTGACCCAGGTAAATATATAGGCTATCACCCGTAAAAAGCAAAATCAGGTACTCATATTGAGTGCCTGATTTTTTTAGGCTTATTTCCGCTAAAACTACGGGCAAACACTTTTAAATAAGTCTAAATATATTATAGCTCAAAATATTTTATATATACATTTTTTCAGAAAATTTTTTAAATCCCACAGTTCTATTTTATTTATAAAATATATTTAAATTGCTTTTTTTTCGCTTTGTTACAATATATAAGGTCTTAACATAATATAAAACATAAGAACCGAAGCGAAATTTTTCGCTGTGCTTTTAAAAAAGCCTTTTGAACAGCAGCGAAAACCAAAATTCGTTTCTTTATATATAAGCGGAGATAAAAATCTCCGCTTTTTTATTGTTACAGACAGTTCTTAAAATTTTGTATATATTAATATGACATATTTTACTTGAAAATTTATTTATAAAAGTATATAATAACTTAAAAT
>JAHHUA010000020.1 GCA_020024235.1 Oscillospiraceae bacterium | reverse complement strand
GCATAATATAATATAAAATGTTATATTATTAATATATTTACTTAAAAACACAATAATACAAATTATATTTTGTTTAATTTGTTGTATTACTGAGATTTAAAGATAATTTTGAAAAAAGAAGGGAATTTATATGTCAATAGAAATAAGCAATGGATTTATTTTATCCAAAAGCAGAGCCATACCTGAAGCACAATCTAAAATCTATGAGTATATGCATGCAAAAACAAAGGCAAGATTAATTTTTGTAGAAAACGAAGATAACAACAAATCTTTTACCATAGGATTTAAAACTATTCCTGCAGACAGCACCGGTGTCGCTCATATTATTGAGCACAGTATCCTTTGCGGTTCAGAAAAATACAATGTAAAACAACCTATGATAGAACTTATAAAAGGTTCTTTGGCTACATTTGTCAATGCCATAACTTTTCCGAGTATGACTATTTACCCTGTAGCAAGCCAAAATGAAGAAGATTTACTGAATTTATCCAAAGTTTATTTGGATTCTGTATTTAATCCTAATTTAAAGAAAAATCCTGAAATTTTCATGCAGGAAGGTTGGCATTATGAAATTAAAGACGGTGAACTTGTCCGAAACGGTGTAGTTTACAACGAAATGAAGGGTGCATTCTCAAATCCTATGAGAACACTGCACGCAAAAACATCAGAACTACTTTTTGACAACTGTTATCACCATGTATCCGGAGGACATCCCGATGTTATTCCGGAACTTACCTATGATAAATTTTTAAGTTTTTACAATAAATACTATCATCCAACCAACAGCTGTTCAGTACTTTACGGAAATGTGGATATAGAGCAATTCCTGCCGCTGCTGAATGAATATTTCTCTCAATATGAATATTCCGAAGATGATTATTCCATAGTTCCCACCACTGTTTTTAATACCCCAAAATATGGTGAATTTACTTATTCAATTAATGAAAATCAGTCCGAAGAAAAAAACTCATACCTTAAAATTTCCTATCTAATTGACAGAACCCATGACAGATCTGTTTCATTGGCATTTAATATTTTAGGCAGGGCTTTGATAGATTCTGAAGCTTCCCCTATTAAATCAGAACTCTTAAAAAGAGGTTTGTGTTCCTCTATATATTCGGATTATGATGATTACAAAGTACAATCCACTTTTTCCATTGTTGTATCAAATATAAATGCAGAAGATAAAGACGAAATTATCAAAATAATAAATGAAGGAATTTTAAATGCAGCTCAATACGGCATAGACAGTGAAATTATGGAGGCTACTATAAGCAACAAAGAATTTGAACTCAAAGAAATTACAGGGATTCCATGTATTGAAAAAGCAGAATGTATTTTAAGACTTTGGACCTGTGATCCTGATTTAGCTGTTGAAGGACTGTCTTATGAAAAAGACCTTTCCAACATAAAAAAATACTATAACCATAATGGTTTCAAAGAATTTATAAAGGATTCATTAATCAGAAATCAAACCCGTGTAACTGTTCTTCTTAAACCTGAAAAAGGCTTGGCAGCAAAAAAATTACAGGCAGAAAAAGAAAATCTCAGAAAATATAAGGAAAATCTCTCCGAAAAAGAACTTCTTAAAATAGAAGAAGATTTTGAAAGAGTGAAAAAAAGACAAGCCTATGTTGATACTCCTGAGCAGCTTAAATCTATTCCTGTACTTAAAGTTTCTGATATAGAAAAAACAAACAAATCAATGCCATATTTCAGAAAAAATATCATGGGAATAGACAGCATTACTTATTACAGCTATACCAATTCTATTATTTATCAGAATTTTAAATTCAAGTCTGATTTTTTCAATGAAGATGAGGTTAAATATTTGTCTTTAATGTCCTATTTGCTGGGATTAATGGATACAAAAAACTATAACTGTCAAATTCTCGATAAAGAAATTTCCAGCACTTTAGGCGGCTTAAACATTAATACAAATGCTTTTACCGATATGAATAATCTTGAAATTTCCCACAGATATTTTAATATAGAGTTTAAGTTTCTGGATTTTAAAGTTAAAAAAGCAGCTGATTTAATCTCAGAAATTATTTTTAAAACCAAATTTGATAACAAAGACAGACTGTACCAACTTATTCAAACCATTAAAAATAACATGGAACGCAGTATGCTTTCTTCCGGCGACTCCGTAGCTCAAAAACGCATGAATTCTATGCTGACTGTCAGCGGTATTTATAATGAACTTGCTGGTGGAATATCTTTTTATGAATTTTTGGTAAATCTTTGTGATAATTTCAGCGAAAAATCCGATGAGATTATTAATTCTCTTAATAATATTAAAAATAGGCTTTTTGTTAAAAACGGTTTAATTGTATCTTCTGTATGTGAAGAAGAAAATACTGAAATTATAGAAAATACTATATCTGAAATTGGTGAATACCTGATTTTGGCAGGTGATAAAAAACCTTATGCTCTTAAACTTAATGAAGAAAAATCAGAAGCCATTTCCACCACTTCCAATGTGCAGTATGTAGGTAAGGGATATAATTTTAAAAAACTGGGATATTCATACAACGGTGCTTTAGCCGTGCTTAAAACTATGCTATATACTGACTTTCTTTGGAATAAAGTAAGAGTTTCAGGTGGAGCATACGGATGTTTCAGTATTATAGATCAAGATGGTTCTTTACTTTTGTGCAGTTACCGTGACCCTCAGCTAAGAAAAACTTTAGAAGCATATACACTAATTCCACAGTATATTGAAAACTTAAAAAATGATGATTTTGCACTGAACAAATACATTTTAGGTACTGTTAAAAATTTGGATTATCCGCTTTTGCCTGAAAGTGCAGGCCATGTAGTTACAAAAAATTATATCACACACAATACAGACGAAATGCGTCAAAAAATCAGAGATGATATTCTCTCTGTTACTTATGAT
The DNA here is from genome assembly GCA_020024235.1 of Oscillospiraceae bacterium. GTDB lineage: Bacteria > Bacillota > Clostridia > Oscillospirales > Ruminococcaceae > JAHHUA01. The sequence goes on along the minus strand of JAHHUA010000020.1, from coordinate 14,205 downwards.
GACATTAAAAAATATGCTGATTTATTTAGTAAGGCACAGGATAAAAATGTTTCTGTAACTTTTGGAAATGCTCATGTAATTTCAGAAAACAAAGAAATTTTTGACAATATAATTTACATTTAACGGAGGCTCTAAATGAAGGTTTTACTTATAAACGGAAGTCCTCACAAAGAAGGCTCCACTTACACCGCACTGCGTGAAATGGCAGATTCCATTGAGGAAAAAGGAGTGGAAACCGAAATTTTCCATATAGGTACAAAGCCAATCAGTGGATGTCTTGCCTGTGGACAATGTGCAAAACTCGGTCAATGTGTTCTTGGTGATGTGGTAAATAAAGCTGTTGACAAGGCTAAAAACTGTGATGGTTTAGTGTTTGGTGCACCTGTTCACTATGCAAGTCCCTGTGGTTCAATGGTTTCATTTATGGACAGATTTTTTTATTCTGCACCATCAGATGTATATAAATTTAAACCTGCTGCCTGCATTACAGTTGCAGCTCATGCCGGTGCTACAGCAACATATGATATGATGAACAAATATTTGGGTATCAACAGTATGCTTATGGTTCCGTCTACTTATTGGAATATGGCTTATGGCGATAATGCCGAACAAATCAAAAACGATGAAAAAGGTATGAGAATTATGCGTACTTTAGGCATAAATATGGCTTGGATGCTGGAAGTATTAGATAATGCAAAGAAAAATGGCATTAAAATCCCTTACTAAATTTTATTGTTTATAATTTTAAAAAACAAAACCGCTGCAAACAAAATTAGTTTCTGTTTGCGGCGGTTTTTTCAGTATTGACTATAATTTCACACTTAAAAATTTAGATTAGTTTGCCTTGTGTTCAGCCATGAATTTTTCAATATCATCGACCTCTTTGATAATATCTTTTGAAAGATTAATGCAGCCATCTTCAGTGATAAGAATATCATCTTCAATTCTAACACCGATTTCATATTCCGGAATATAAAGTCCGGGTTCGATTGTATGTATACTTCCTACAACAAATGGGCAAGCTCCTGTTTCGGGATCCCTGCCTACATCATGGCAGTCAAGTCCCATTGGATGAGAAACAGAATGAGGATAGTATTTTCTTACTTCACTGTCTTCCTTGATAAGTCCCATTTTTTTAAGTTCCTGGGCAAAGTAAGGCACAATAATTTCATTGTCAACCTGACGATTGGTCATACCCGGTTTAGCTTGAGCAATTCCTCTCTTGTTAGCCTCCAAAACGATATTGTAAATTTGCTTTTGTTGTTCTGTAAACTTGCCGTTTGCAGGGAATGTACGACTGATATCACTGCAATAGTGGTGATGTTTAGCACCTAAATCAAAAAGTACAAGTTTATTGTCCTCAATAACTGTGTCATTAAATCCATAGTGCATTGTGCAGGCATTTTTACCCATTGCAGCTATTGTTTCAAAAGCTTTTTCCGTAGAACCTTGCTTGTGAATAGCGTAGTCAAATTCAGCATCCATTTCATATTCATTGACACCGGGTTTAAGATTGCTCATAATGCGTTCCAAACCGCCTTTTGTAATGGAAATAGCTTTTTTTATTTCCTCTATTTCCTCATCACATTTGATGTATCTTTGACTGCAAATCTGCTGATAGCAGTTTTTGAACTGAATATAAGGGTATCTTTCTCTTACCTTGTTCATCAGTTTAAATGCGGGGTCAATTGCGGACATTTCAAAGGTTTTACTTAAATCAAGATACAATGTATCATAAAGAGGAGCTGTGAACAAATTAGCTATAAATCTTTCATAGCCTGACAAATACTTAACTTCTTCAATGCCGGAAATTTCCTTAGCAATAACATCAGTCATTTGTCTGCCATTCCAAAGCTGATATTGTTCACTGTAGTCATTGATGAACAAATATTCCTTAACCTGATTGTTTTTCTTGGTTACAGCCAAAATAATTCCATGTTCGTCAATTCCTGTCATATAAAAGAAATTGTTGTTTATCCAGAATCTGTAGTTCTCATCTTCTGATTTGTTGATATCATTGCCTGCAAACAATATTGCCACACTGTTATCTGTCATAGTTTCTGCAAATTTTTTTCTGTTTTTCATAAAAACTTCTTTGTTCATTGTAAAAACCTCCTTAATTAATTTTATTCCATTGATGATTTTACCATAAAACTTCTGTTTTTTCAATATCACCCATAGGCTTTTATAAAATTAAGTCCTTTATCCAGTAGCTTATGGGGAATTTAAACAGGATTTTTTTACCAATATATGCACGCTTAATTTTATTATTTTTTTGTGTTATATTTTTCTTTCAGTAATTTGCTTACATAAAACCGTGAATACAGCAAAGATATAACATCAACCAAAAGAATTAAACCAAAATAACTTAAAATTGTATTTTTATCTTTACCGAAGCAAAATATCATAGCAATAGCAGCAGCAGGTGTCAAAGCCTCACCAATATTAACCCAAAGTTTTGCCATAGTGTTGTTGGCAAACTCCCATAATTCATTGTTTATGAGCGAATATTTTGATTTAAAACCATACCAAACACCTATTGAAGGCATATCGGAAAGTATTTTTTTACCTGTACCCATCATTGCTGTGGGAATGCCCACAACTATAACAACTGATATAATCCATAAAATTAAATTTTCCATTTTATCCTCTGAGCGCTCTCTCTCCGATATCTTTTCTGTAATGAACTTTTTCCCAGCTGATATCTTCACAAGCTTTGTATGCTTTATCCAATGCACTTTGTAAATTATCTCCCAATGCGGTTATGCCTAAAACTCTTCCGCCATTTGTAAGGAATTTATCATTTTCCAGCTTTGTACCCGCATGATAAACGATAACTCCATCATGGTTTCCGTTTAAATCAAGTCCTGAAATTTCCTTTCCTTTTTCATAGCTTACAGGATAACCTCCGCTTGCCATAATTACACAGGCTGCACTGGCTTTTTTCCATTTTATATCCATTTCTGACAAAGTTTCATCAGAAATATGCTCCATAATTTCTATTAAATCAGTTTCCAAAAGAGGCAAAACTACCTGAGTTTCCGGATCACCAAAACGACAGTTATATTCAATTACATATGGACCTTTAGGTGTGAGCATAAGACCGAAATAAAGACACCCTTTAAAAGTTCTTCCCTCTTTTTCCATAGCTTTGATGGTAGGCAGGAAGATTTTTTCCATAGCTTCCTTTTCAATTTCATCTGTGTAACATGGGTTTGGTGCAACTGTTCCCATTCCACCTGTATTAAGTCCCTTATCATTATCCAAAGCACGCTTGTGGTCCATGGAAGATACCATGGGTTTCACAACTTTTCCGTCAGTAAATGCTAAAACAGAAACTTCGGGGCCTGTCAAAAATTCTTCTACTACCAAATGGTTTCCGCTGGCACCGAATTTTTTATCTTCCATAATTTCTTTTATGGCGTTTATTGCTTCATCATGACTTTGAGCAATTATAACACCTTTTCCCAAAGCCAAACCGTCAGCTTTAATTACAATGGGATAGGTATTATTTTTTTCGATATAATCAATGGCATTTTCCGGTTTATCAAAAGTTTCATATGCCGCTGTGGGTATATTATATTTTTTCATCAGGTTCTTTGAAAAAACTTTGCTGCCTTCAATAATTGCAGCAGCTTTATTAGGTCCGAAAGTCTTAATTCCGGCATTTTCCAAAGCGTCCACCATTCCCAATACCAAAGGGTCATCAGGTGTTACAACTACTAAATCTATTTTATTTTCTTTAGCAAATTTAACCACACCGTCTATATCTTTTGCACCTATGTCAACACATTTGGCGTCTTTTGAAATACCACCGTTTCCCGGGCAAGCGTAAATTTCAGGGTTTCTTTTGCTTTCTTTCAGTTTTTTAATGACAGCATGTTCTCTGCCACCTGAACCTACTACTAATATTTTCATTGTAAAAAAACCTCCCTGTTCCATAAAATTTTTCTGTCAAAAACAAGCCGCAAAGCTTATCTTTACAGCTTGTTTCAATTTTTTGGGACAATTTTCCGTTATATTTTAGTGGTGGAAAAGTCTTGCACCTGTAAATGCCATAGCAATATTATATTTGTTGCAAGTTTCGATTACATTGTCATCTCTGATTGAGCCACCGGGCTGTGCTATATATTTAACACCACTTCTGTGCGCTCTTTCAATATTATCTCCAAATGGGAAAAATGCATCTGAACCAAGAGATACATCTGTCATTGTATCAAGCCATTCACGCTTTTCTTCTCTTGTAAGTGGAGAGGGCTTTTCCGTAAAAAAGTTTTCCCAAATTCCGTCTGCCAAAACATCCATATAATCATCGGAAATATATACATCAATAGCATTATCTCTGTCAGGGCGTTTAACTTCATCTTTAAATGGAAGATTAAGTACCTTTTCATGCTGACGAAGATACCATATATCAGCTTTATTTCCTGCAAGTCTTGTACAGTGAATTCGAGATTGCTGGCCTGCACCTATTCCGATAGCCTGTCCGTCCTTAACATAGCAAACAGAATTTGATTGTGTATATTTAAGAGTAATCATGGAAATCAAAAGGTCAATTTTAGCCTTTTCGGGAATTTCCTTGTTTTCTGTTACTATGTTGGTCAGCATATCAGTATTAATTTCAAGATTGTTTCTTCCCTGTTCAAATGTAATACCAAAAATTTTTCTTCTTTCTACAGCATCAGGAATATAATTTTCATCAATTTTTATTACATTATAAAGGCCTTTTTTCTTGCGTTTGAGAATTTCCAGTGCTTCATCTGTATATTCGGGGGCAATAACCCCATCAGAAACTTCTCTGGATATGAGTTTTGCCGTATCTTTGTCACATACATCTGACAATGCTATAAAGTCGCCGAAAGATGACATTCTGTCAGCACCTCTGGCTCTTGCATATGCACAGGCAATAGGTGAAAGTTCCATACCTTCCACAAAATAAATCTTTTTAAGAGTATCGGAAAGGGGAAGTCCCACTGCTGCACCGGCAGGGCTTACATGTTTAAAAGATGCTGCCGCAGGAAGCTTAGTAGCTGCTTTAAGTTCTTTTACAAGCTGCCAGCTGTTGAATGCATCCATAAAATTTATATAACCGGGTCTGCCATTTAAAACTTCGATAGGAAGTTCACCGTTTTCCATGTATATGCGTGAAGGTTTTTGATTTGGATTGCATCCGTATTTTAATTCTAATTCTTTAGCCATTTTATCAGTTCCTTTCAGAAACTACTTATTTTTATTTACTATTCTTGTTTCAAATTCCCCTGTTTTAATGTTGATAAATCTTGTGTAAAGGGAAACTTTGTTGTCATTATTGAGATTATTCCAAACTATATCTGTAAATTCATCTATATTTTCATTTCCGATTTCCACTAACTGTGGTTCACCCTCAAAAGACGGGATTGGATTTCCGTCGCATTTATAAGTGTGAATAAAATGTCCTTGGCCTGCAAGAGGATTTTCATAATCAAAGAAGTATCTTCTGGCTGTGTTTCCATTGCCTTCAGCATTCTTTAAAATTGACATTCTGTAGTTTCCGTTGTTTATTATTGCGGAAATTCTGGGAGTAAAGTTTGGTTCATCAGGTTCAAAGGTTCTGGTTCTCAAAGCATCTTCAAAACTTTTACCAATAGCCATCATTTCATAAATTGTGTCAGTTTGATCTCCGTTTGTAACAATGAGAGTTTTTCCCAAAGTTCTGACAGGATGATAAATAATAAGTGAAGGGTCGGAAAGCTTTGCAGGATCAAAAGCTTCTGTTCTTATTCCGGCGTGTTCCTGGACAAAGATTCTGTTTCTGCTGTTTACACTTCTTCCCATAATGAAATAAGCCACAACCATTTTTTCACCGTCAGCGGTTTTTCCGACAATTATTCCTCTGCCGGGATATGTATTTTCGGAAAGTTCTTCCGAGATTTTACGCATAATCATATGTTTTAATCCTTTCGTTACAAGTTTCTGCAAACCATTTCAGTAGCTTCAGGTAAAATCTTCCACTCTGCTTCTTCCATAACACGTTTTTGCAGAATTTCGGGAGTATCTCCTTCTTTGACATATACAGCTTTCTGCATAATGATATTTCCCCCATCCACCACATCATTTACATAATGTACAGTGGCACCTGTTACTTTTACACCATATTTAAGGGCTTCTTCATGAACTTTCAGCCCGTAAAAACCTTCACCGCAGAAAGACGGTATCAGCGATGGGTGAATATTGATAATTCTGTTTGGGTATTTATCAGTAAGTTCTTTTGAAAGAATATTCACATAACCCGCTAACACAATTAAATCAATTTCATTTTCTTCCAAAGTTTTTATCATAGCTTTGTCAAAATCAGTGCGTTGTGGAAAATCCTTTGTGCGGATAACCACAGATTTAATACCATTATTTTCAGCTCTTTTCAAAGCATAGGCAAGTTTGCTGGATGAAATGCAGAGCTTTATATGTCCGCTTTTAATAATGCCGTTTTTTTCAGCATCAATAAGTGCCTGAAAATTTGTGCCGCCTCCCGAAACCAAAACAGCTATATTTTTCATTGTATTCATACCTTTCAAAATATAAATAGGTTAGATAATTTCTACTTCCTTTTCGCCCTTTTGGATTTCACCAATAATATAAGCATCCACACCATTATCTTTAAGCACGGACAAAGCCTTATCAGCTTCCTCCTTGGAAACTATTGTAATCATACCCACACCCATATTAAATGTATTAAACATATCTCTTTCGGGGATATTTCCTTCTTTTTGAATAAGTTCAAAAATAGGAAGAACTTTTACTTTATCTTTGTTTACAACCGCTTTTGTATGGTCATTAAGAGCACGGGGAATATTTTCGTAGAATCCGCCCCCTGTTACATGGACAATGGATTTTACATTTACCTTTGAAATGAGATCAAGAACAGGTTTAACATAAAGTTTTGTAGGTGTGAGCAAAACTTCACCTAATGTGCTGCCCAAAACTTCTCTCTTTATATTTTCCGGGTGTTTGTCCAGGTGGAAAACTTTTCTTACCAATGAAAAACCGTTGGAATGTACACCTGAGGAAGGAAGTGCAATCATAACATCTCCTTCTGATACATTTTCAGGGTTTATTATCTTGTCTTTATCCACAACACCTACACTAAAACCCGCCACATCGTATTCATCAATGGGATAAAATCCGGGCATTTCAGCAGTTTCACCGCCTACCAAAGCTGTGCCTGTTTCAACACAGCCATCTGCTACACCCTTAACAATATCTGCAACTTTTTCCGGAACATTCTTTCCCAAAGCAATATAATCAAGGAAAATAAGAGGTTTTGCCCCACAGCAAATAATGTCATTTACACACATTGCCACACAGTCAATACCCACTGTGTCATGTTTATCAAGCATAAATGCCAATTTAAGTTTAGTGCCAACACCATCTGTACCAGATACCAAAACAGGCTTATTAATACCTGTCATATCAAGTTCAAATGCACCTCCGAAACCGCCTATGCTGTCTAAGCAACCCTTTGTTACAGTTCTTGCAACATGGGATTTCATAAGTTCAACAGCTTTATAACCGGCTGTTACATCAACTCCTGCTGCTTTATAGCTATCGCTGAAACTCTTGCTCATATCTGTATTTCCTTTCTTTTGCTTATCTATTTATTTTCGCTTATCTTTTTTTTAAATTTATCACATTCCTGACATTCAGGAACCGGAACAGGATATTTTCCGGTAAAACAGCCCACACAAAAATCAAAATCAGGTACATTTGGAACTTGTTTCATTTGTTCGATTGACAGAAATGCCAAACTGTCAGCACCTATTTTTTTTCTTATTTCTTCCTCTGTCATACGGCAGGCAATCAGGTTTTCCTTACTGTCAACATCTGTTCCGAAGAAACATGGACTTACAAATGGCGGAGATGAAATTCTGACATGAACTTCTGTAGCCCCTGCTTCTTTTAAGTTTTTGATAATATTGGCACTGGTAGTTCCTCTTACAATGGAGTCATCCAAAAGCACTACCCTCTTGCCTTTTACTGTAGCACCGAGAACATTCAGCTTTATTCTTACGGAATTTGCTCTTTGAGCCTGAGTTGGCTGAATAAATGTTCTGCCTATATATCTGTTTTTGATAAATCCTACACCGTAAGGAATTCCTGATTCTCTGGAATATCCCAATGCACTGTCCAAACCTGAGTCAGGTACACCGATAACTACATCTGCGTCCACGGGGGCGGATTTAGCAAGTATAGCTCCTGCTCTGAGTCTGGCTTCATGAACGCTGGAGCCTTCAATAACAGAATCAGGTCTTGCAAAATAAACATATTCAAATACACAGATATGACCTTTCTTTCCGCAATGAGTTTCTATGCTTCTCATGCCGTTTTGGTCTATCACAATAATTTCACCAGGTTTTACATCTCTTATAAATTTAGCTCCAATGGTATCAAATGCACAGCTTTCGGATGCAACAACATAAGCATCTTCCAGCTTTCCTATACATAAGGGTCTAAAACCGTTTTCATCTCTTGCAGCTATAAGTTTTTTGGGGGACATAGCCACGATTGAATATGCTCCCTTTAATTTGTACAGAGCTTTTTCCATGGATTCTTCAATTGATTTTGAAGTGAGTCTTTCCTTGGTGATGATATAGGAAATAACTTCAGCATCATTGGTGGTATGGAAAATAGCACCTGTAAGCTCCAGTTCACGGCGAAGTTCTGCACCATTAGTCAAAGCACCATTATATCCAATTGCCATAGGACCTTTTACATGGCGAACATATAAAGGCTGAGCATTAGCTCTGTCAGCCTGTTCTTTCTTTGCATATCTTACATGACCCATAGCAATATTGCCGCCGCCTAATTGCTCAAAAACTTTTCTGTTAAATACATCGGGTACAAGTCCCACATCTTTATAAACGGAAATAATCCCGTCATCATTTACGGCAATGCCGCAGCTTTCCTGACCTCTGTGCTGCAAAGCATAGAGAGCCATATATGTAATTGAAGTTACATCATATTCATTATTAGTGTCAAATATTCCGAATACTCCACATTCTTCGTGGATTGAACCAGTCATAAATTTCACCCCTATGTTTTTATCGGTTATATCTTATTTAAGTTTTTCTTCCAAAGCTTTATCTTTTGCCAAAACGCTTTCTTCCATATCTTTTTTCATTTTGTCAAGTTTTTGTGCCAGTTCATCATCAGTTATTGCCAGCATTTGAACAGCAAGCAAAGCTGCATTGTAAGCTCCGTCTATAGCAACTGTGGCAACCGGTACACCTTTAGGCATCTGAACTGTGGCAAGGAGAGCATCCAATCCATCTAATGTAGAAGATTTAACAGGTATTCCAATTACAGGCAAAGTGGTATGTGCTGCCAATACTCCCGCAAGGTGAGCTGCTTTTCCTGCTGCAGCAATAATTGCCCCGTAACCGTTCTTCTTGGCATTGGAAGAAAATTCAGCAGCTTGGGCAGGTGTTCTGTGAGCACTCATAACTTTTACTGTAACAGGAATATCAAGTTCTTTAAGTAAATCAACAGCCGGCATTACAACAGGCAAATCACTGTCGCTTCCCATAATAATTGCAATAGATTTTTTCATAACAAAGTCCTCCATTTTCGGTTTATTTTATTTTTATAAAAATTAATATGTCAAGGGTTTCCAAAAAAATTTAAACAAAAAAGAGCTGCGTAAAAAATCACGCAACTCGACATAGATATTTTATTTTAATTTTCCTGATTCAACCAGAGGGTGCAAAAAGGCGCAAAATACCCTGTACCTTGTTTTTATGGATATGTCAGCGCAGCAAGGCTCTGATTTTGTAATGATATTTACTATACCCATATGCTTCTCCTTCTGTTAAAAAAGTTAAAAACCTAACCGACATCTTTATTAATATTTTACAATATTTATCACTAAATTTCAATGGTTAAAAATGGATAAATACAAATTTATTATTTTTTTACAGTTTTTTTGTAAATATATATGTTTTTTTATAATATTACTGGATATTAATTAAAATAATATGTTATTTGAAGTAAATTCCGGTGTAAATTCCGATTTTGCCGATTCCATATCCTGCATAAAACCGTTTATTTTAAATTTGTCAGCACAGTCCATAACTTTTTGATATTCCATAGTGAAAAGTTTTCTGTTAAGTTCCTTATATTCACTTATTTCCTGGGGTGTGTATTGACTCATTATACTGACAAGGATTTTTTCGGTGTCATAGTTTTCCGAAATATATTTAAGAATATCAATAGAATCCTTATATCCTCCCGGCATAATAAGGTGCCTTATAATAATGCCTTTTTTAATTATTCCTCTCTCATCATATACATTATCTCCCACTTGTCTTTTCATTTCTTTTACAGCTTTTGATGCAACACTGAAATAATCGGGAGCATGGGAATATTTTTGTCCCATTTCGGAACTTACATATTTTAAATCAGGCAAATATACATCTACATAACCCTCCAGCATTTTAAGGGTTTCTGTTTTTTCATAACTGCTTGTATTATAAACAATCGGAATATTGAGTTTTGGCTTTGCAATTTTCAAAGCCTCAATCACCTGAGGCACATAATGCCCTGCAGTAACTAAATTTATATTTTCAGCACCTATATCCTGAAGCTTTAAAAAAAGTTCAGCCAGTTCTTTTTCAGTGATTTCTTTTCCCAAATGCTCTTTGGAAATAGTTTTGTTTTGACAAAAACAGCATTTGAGATTACAGCCCGAAAAGAAAACAGCTCCTGAACCTTTTTCTCCGCTTATAGGAGGTTCTTCCCAATAGTGCAGCATAGCTCTTGCCACTTTTATTTTTTCACCTACTCCGCAAAAACCTGTGGATTTAGTTCTGTCTGCACCGCAATTTCTGGGACAAAGACGACATTCTTTCATAAAATTATTCATTTCTGTTCCTTTCAAATCCTAAGTATCGGGTTCCCTGAAATTTAAGTGTACCCCTGTCCCCTTCAGCAAGCAGTCCATATTCACTGCCTTTTACGCAAAGCTCCAATCTGTCTTTGCTTTTAAATTCAAAGGTTACATAATAGCTTGTGGATGAATGAGGTATATTGTCAGTTCCATTGTGGTGAGTTGTTCTGTGCTGGCGTTTAGAAACTATTTTAGCATCGGCATCAATTATTGGAGATTGATTATTTTTATGCCATTGGCTGATATTTCCAGCTAATATATATATAAATACACCTATAAAAACAATAAAAAACAGAGGATACATAATATCAAAAAGCATCATTTTTATTTCCTTTCCTTTTGTATATTTCATAAAATTAGATTAATAATAAAATTATATAAATTAACTTTGGTGGTGTGCTAATGAGTGTCATAGTTGTAAGAACGATTGTATTATACATTCTCATTATTTTTGGATTAAGAATTATGGGTAAGCGTCAGCTTGGTGAACTTCAGCCTTCTGAGCTTGTAACTACAATCATAATTTCAAATATAGCAACTCTCCCTATTCAAGATCCTAAAATTCCTTTTCTTGTGGGAGCTTTGCCTATATTGACTTTAGTGTGTTTTGAAGTTTTATTGTCAGTAATTGCACTGAAAAGTGCCACAGCTAGAAAAATCATATCAGGTTCTCCTATTGTGGTTATCAAAAACGGAAAAATTAACCAGAAAGAGATGAAAAATCTGCGCTTTTCCATAGATGATTTAATGGAACAGCTTCGTACAGCGGGAATTTTTGACATCAGTGAAGTTTCCTATGCTATTGTAGAAACTAATGGCAAACTATCGGTTTTTCAGTTTTTTAAAAACAGAAATACCACTGCCGAAATGATGGAAATAAAGGGACGACCCATTGATGATCATCCTCCTGTAGCAATTATAACTGACGGAAATGTGAATAAATCAGCCATAAATTACTGCGGAATTTCCGAAAGCTGGCTTGCAAAAACCCTTAGAGAGAATCGAATTACCTCTAAAGAGGTTTTTCTCATGGTTTGTGATAAAGAAAAAAACTACCAAATAATTCCTAAGGAGTGATTTTTATAAAAAGGCTTGTTACCTCAATTGTTCTGATAATTTTTATAACATCAGTATGTATTTTCTCAAATATGTTTTTAAATAATTTTATTGACAATACACTGGATAATCTTCAAAAAATAGAGCAGGATATTTTGAATGAAAACATTGACTCCGCTATTAACGGCTGTAAAAAAATTTTTTATGAGTATAAAGAAAAGGAAGGTTTCTTGGTAGCATCAATGCACCATGATGACTTAGAAAAAATACCTGCCACAGCCAAAGAATGTGAAATTCTGCTTAAATACAGCGACGAACCTGGGATAATTCTGGCTGAACTGGAACAACTGGAAGTTGCACTCGATGATATAAAACAGACAAATAACATTTCACCTTACTCTTTGATGCAGCAAGTATATAATTTAAACTTTATTTAGAAAATTTTGAAGCAGCTTCCTTATCCATAATAAGTACAAAATCATTGTGAAGCTGTAAAACAGATGCAGGAACCTGTGGTACAATAGCGCCATTAAATGCTTTTGCCACAGTTTCTGCTTTTTCTGCTCCGCTTACAAGCATAACAACTTTTTTGGCGTGCATAATGTTGCCTATTCCCATAGTATAGGAAGCTCTCGGAACCTGGGAAATATCTTCAAAAAATCTCTTATTTGCATTTATAGTGGATTCTTGAAGCTCTACTTTATGAGCACCTTTGCTGTAATAATCACAGGGTTCGTTAAAAGCGATATGTCCGTTATGTCCCATACCTAAAACCTGTAAATCAATTCCCCCTGCCTTTTCAATTTTTTCATCATAGGAAGTACATTCCTTTTCGGCATCCGAATTTGTTCCATTTAGCATATTGATGTTGTTGTGGTTAATATTTACATGGTTAAACAGGTTATCGTGCATAAAATACCAGTAACTTTGTTCGTTTTCTTTGTTAAGTCCACAGTATTCATCAAGGTTAAATGTGGTAATTTGTGAAAAATCCACTTTGTTTTCCTTGTTGTACTTTATAAGATTTTCATAAGTGCCTACAGGAGTTGAACCTGTTGCCAATCCCAAAACCATATTTGGCTTTTTATTCATTTCTTCAGCTATAAGATCAGCTGCTGCCTTGCTCATTTCGTTGTAGTTTTCTGTAATAATTACTTTCATATATATTCTCCTTTAAAAAATTATTTAACTGTAATTCCCATTGTTTCTCCGATAGCTTTCATTTCCTTATACAGTTTTGCAAATTCATCTATATTAAGTGCCTGTTGACTATCGCAGAGAGCATTTTTAGGGTCATGGTGAACCTCTATAAGAAGTCCTCCCGCTCCAAATGCCACCGCTGCTCTTGAAAGTTTGGCAACACCGTAACTGTGTCCCATAGAGTGAGAAGGGTCTATAACCAAAGGAAAGTCGGTTCTTTCCTGTATCACTGCTCCTCCGCACAAATCCAATGTAAACCGTGAAGATGTTTCAAAAGTTCTTATACCCCTTTCGCATAATATTACAGAGTTATTACCCTCTTTTGTAATATATTTAAGCATTTTTAAATATTCATCAACGGTTGCACCAAAATGTCTTTTTAAAAGCACAGCTTTGGAAGATTTACCGGCCTTTGTCAAAAGTGCAGGATTATACATAGCTTTTGCACCGATTTGAATTATGTCGGAATATTCGTGAACTAAGTCAAAATTACTTAAATCAGTGGTTTCGGTAATAATTTTCAGTCCAAAATCTCTTCTTGCCTCGGAAAGCCAAATAAGCCCCTGTTCTCTGGCACCCTGATAGGTTTCAGGATCAACTCTGGGTTTAAAAGTTCCTGCTCTGAATATTTCTATACCGAGTTTAGAGAGTTTATCCGCAGTATAGAGTATTTGATCTCGGCTTTCCACTGCACATGGACCTGCCATAACTCTGAAAATATTTTCTCCAAAAAAATCCTTATCATCTATTTTTATAGTTTTTGTTATTTTACTCATTTAATTGATCCTTCGTAAAAATTTCATTTAAAATGTACACTTATTATAAATCTTTTTTGTTGAAATTTCAATATTTTCTTTGCTAAAAGAATATTTTATTTCCTTCATCTAATAAAATATTGATTTATCAGTATTTTTATTGTATAATGTATAGGCATAAACTATTTAATTTTCTATTCTAAATTGTTTAAAAGGATGTGATAAAAATTTGGAAGTAATTAAAGAAAAGCAAAACAATGACCATAATTTTTACTC
>JAHHUA010000002.1 GCA_020024235.1 Oscillospiraceae bacterium | reverse complement strand
ATTTGTGAAAACGGATTTTTATTTATATAACAACTATTCTTCCATATTTGAATTTTCGGAAATTTCCTCTGTTTCTTCTGTTTCGGAATTTTCTTCATCTTCTTCCTTAGGTGCTGCGGACAATGTTACCACCTTGCTGTTTTCTGCAAGTCTCATAACAATTACACCACTGCCGTAACGGGATTGTTCAGCAATTTCCTCTGCGGGAATTCTGATAATAATTCCGTCATCACTGATTAAAATAACATCATGTTCCTCAGAAACAACGGCAACTCCCGCTACATCTCCGTTTTTATCGGTGTAGTAGTTTTTAACACCTTTTCCGCCTCTGGTCTGTTGGCGATATTCACTGACATCTGTTCTTCTTCCTTTTCCGTTTTCGGAAACAGTCAAAATTTTATCTCCATCCTTAACTACAGCCATTCCTACAACCACATCATCTTCATCAAGGCTGATGGATTTAACCCCTCTTGCTGTTCTTCCCAAAGGTCTGGCATCATTTTCATTAAATCTGATAGCCACACCTTTTTTAGTGGCAACTATAATGTCACTGTTTCCATCGGAAAGCTTAACCCAGGTAAGCTCATCATTTTCATCAAGATTAATGGCAATAAGACCTGATTTTCTGACATTTTTATATGCGGAAAGTTCGGTTCTTTTTATAACCCCTTCTTTGGTTATCATAACAAGATATTTTTCATCATCGTCCAAATCTCTTATCTTAATTACAGAAGTTACAGTTTCACCTTGTTCTAGCTGAAGGAGGTTTATTATATTGGTACCTTTTGAAGTTCTGGAACTTTCTGCAATTTCATAACATTTCAGACGGAAAACTCTTCCCTTGGAAGTAAAGAACATAACATAGTCATGAGTTTTGCATACAAAAAGTTCCTGAACAAAATCCTCATCACGGCGCTGCATACCGGAAATACCACGGCCGCCTCTGCGTTGGGTTTTGTATGTATCAATAGCCTGACGCTTGATGTAGCCGTATCTGGTGAGAGTAACTACACAGTCTTCAACAGGAATAAGGTCTTCAATATCTACTTCACCGCTTACAGACTGAATATCGGTTCTTCTTTCATCACCGTATTTCTTTTTGATTTCTGTAATTTCCGCTTTGATAATTTCCAAAACTTTTTGCTCATCTCTTAAAATACCTTCATATTCTTCTACAGCCTTGGTAATTTGTACATATTCTTCTTCTATTTTCAGTCTTTCAAGGCCTGTAAGCTGTACAAAACGCATTTGAGTAATTGACTGAGCCTGTACATCTGTAAGTCCAAATCTGTCAATCAAAGCCTGTTTACCACTGTTGCCGTCTTTAGAATTTCTCAAAATTGACAGCACTTCGTCCATATTATCAATGGCAATTTTTAAACCTTCCAAAATATGTTGTCTGGCTTTTGCTTTTTTAAGTTCAAATTCAGTTCTGCGGTGTATAATTTCTTCTTGGAATTTAATATACTGCTGCAAAATTTCTTTGAGTGTAAGAATTTTAGGTTCACCATCTACCAAAGCTAATTGAATAATACCCACGGTTTCCTGCATTTGAGTATATCTGTATAGCTGATTTAATACAACCTGTGCATTGGCTTCCCTTTTAAGCTCAATGACAATTCTCATACCTTTGCGGCTGGATTCATCTCTGATACTGCTTATTTGATCTATGCGTTTATCTTTAACAAGATTAGCAATATTTTCAATAAGTCTTGCCTTATTTACCATGTAGGGAATTTCAGTTACAACAATATGCTCTCTGCCCGGTTTAAATTCTTCGATTTCAGCCTTAGCTCTTAAAATAACCTTGCCACGACCTGTGCCGTATGCTGCTCTTATGCCGCTTCTTCCCATAATTGTGCCACCTGTTGGGAAATCTGGGCCTTTGATATATTCCATAATTTCATCAAGTGTGGCATCAGGGTTATCAATAAGTGCGCATACAGCATCAATAACTTCATTTAAGTTATGGGGAGGAATATTGGTAGCCATACCGACTGCAATACCTGTAGAACCATTTGCCAAAAGATTTGGGAAACGGGAAGGCAAAACCACAGGTTCTTTTAATCTGTCATCATAGTTTGGTACAAAATTTACAGTTTCCTTGTCTATATCTGTCAGCAAACTCTGTGAAATTTTGCTCATTTTAGCTTCTGTATAACGGTAAGCCGCTGCAGGGTCCCCATCTACAGAACCAAAGTTACCATGACCATCTACCAAAGGATAACGAAGAGAGAAATCCTGAGCCATTCTGACCATGGCATCATATACTGATGCATCCCCATGGGGGTGGTATTTACCCAAAACATCACCGACGGTAGCGGCGCACTTTAAGTATTTTTTATCGGGAGTAAGTCCCGCTTCATGCATTGTGTAAAGTATTCTTCTGTGAACAGGTTTTAAACCATCTCTGACATCGGGCAAAGCTCTGTCCACAATAACGGACATGGAATATTCAATGAAGCTTTTTTTCATTTCATTACCAATATCCACATTTATGACTTTTGTGCCGTCATTATTCATATTATCACCTTTTCCATAGTCATATTAAAATACTGTATGTATTTAATACTATTATTTCCACTCTTTGTATTCTTTTTCATACTTTTCAGACAAAGTTTTAAAGAATTCTTCCAAAATATATTTGTCATCACCCAAAGCATTTTTAGGAATTAAAATGCTTCTTTTTCCTTTTATAGTTATAAAATAGAGTTTTTCACTTTTTGCAAAGCTTTCAATTTCATGCCACTTGTAGGTATTTTCAGTTTCAACTGATTTTTCTTCCAAACGGTTATTATAAAAATTAAGCTCTATTTCATTGGTGAGGTATTTACTTTTCTGATAATATCCCTTAGCTGATTTGGTAAGAGATTTGGGAAAAATTACTTTATAAAATAACAGACTGTAAGTACCCAGACCTATTCCCATAGCTGCCACTATACTGAACAAACCTTTATTTTGTTTTCCTAATTCAGTAAATAATACTACAAGTATAAGCGCTATTCCTATTACAAGCTCCATTATACCTGTGCGGTTTGCTTTTTTTCTTTTGTCTCTAAACTCCTCAGACGCATAAAGATGATTATAATATAGGTATTCTTCCTCAGAAATTCTATACTTTAAGTTAAATATTGGTTCTTTATTATTGTTTGTATTTTTATTTTCCATAATTTAAACCCTTTTATATATCTATGTTTTCGGCATACTTTGCATTTTCTTCAATAAACTCACGACGAGGCTGTACTTTATCCCCCATAAGTATAGTAAAGATTTCGTCTGCTTTCATAGCATCTTCCAGTTCTACTCTGAGTATAGTTCTGTCTTCGGGGTTCATAGTGGTTTCCCAAAGCTGATCCGGGTCCATTTCACCAAGACCCTTATATCTGTAAACTTCAACCTTGCCATTTCCTTCCGGGTCAAGTTCTCTGATATATCCATCT
Organism: Oscillospiraceae bacterium; assembly: GCA_020024235.1. Classification (GTDB taxonomy): domain Bacteria; phylum Bacillota; class Clostridia; order Oscillospirales; family Ruminococcaceae; genus JAHHUA01. The sequence continues at coordinate 29,899 of JAHHUA010000002.1, read as the reverse complement.
CTGTCCTGAGGTGTAAATGCATATCTGACTTGTTTACCTTTGGTAACTTTAAACAACGGCGGCTGTGCAATATAAATATGTCCCTGTTCTACCAGCGGCCGCATAAATCTAAAGAAAAATGTAAGCAGCAAGGTTCTGATATGTGAACCGTCCACATCCGCATCGGCCATAATAATTACTTTTCCATAGCGAAGTTTTTCTATATTAAAATCTTCTCCCAATCCACAGCCCAAAGCTGTTACAATAGGAGTCAGTTTTTCGTTTCCGTAAACTTTGTCAAGTCTGGCTTTTTCTACATTCAGCATTTTTCCCCACAAAGGCAAAATAGCCTGAATATTGCTGTCCCGACCCATTTTTGCGGAACCTCCCGCAGAATCTCCTTCCACGATGTAAATTTCAGTTTTGGCGGCGTCTTTTTCACGACAGTCTGCAAGCTTTCCGGGAAGTGATGCGGATTCCAGGGCTGATTTTCTTCTTGTCAGTTCTCTTGCTTTTCTTGCAGCTTCTCTGGCTCTGGATGCGGTGAGAGATTTGTCTATAATTGCCCTTGCTGCAGTGGGGTTTTCTTCAAGGTAGTTAGTCAGTTTTTCATAAACCATGGAGTCAACCAAAGAGCGTATTTCGGTATTTCCCAGTTTTGTTTTTGTCTGACCTTCAAACTGTGCATCGGTGAGCTTTACGGAAATTACAGCTGTCAAACCTTCTCTTACATCTTCACCGCTTAAATTTTTATCGCCCTCTTTAATGAGGTTGTATTTTTTGGCATAGTCATTCATAACGCGGGTAAGAGCTGATTTAAATCCAACTTCATGAGTACCGCCTTCTGTAGTATTTACATTGTTTGCAAATGACAAAATAAGTTCATTATAGCTGTCATTATACTGCAAAGCTATTTCTGCGGTACTGCCTTCACCGTCGGTTTTTACATAAATTACATCACTATGAAGACATTCCAGTCCTTTTTTCTTGTGAATATATTCAACAAAACTTTTAATACCACCTTCATAATGAAGCTTTGAAACTTTTGGTTCTTCCTGTCTTAAATCAGTGAGAATAATTTTAACTCCCGCATTTAAAAAAGCTTCTTCACGAAGTCTGGTAAGCAAAATATCGTAATCATAAATAACATCTTCAAAGATTTCAGCATCAGGTTTAAATACGACCTGAGTTCCGGTAGTATCTGTATCTCCGATGATTTTAATATCTTCGCAAATTTTTCCCCGCTCAAATCTCTGATAATATCTGTGTTTTCCATCGCAGATTTCTACTTCCAGCCATTCGGAAAGGGCATTTACTACTGATGCACCCACTCCGTGTAGGCCTCCGGAAACTTTATATCCGCCGCCGCCGAATTTACCTCCGGCATGAAGTACAGTAAATACAACAGTTACCGCAGGTATACCCAGCTTTGGCTGTATTCCCACCGGAATACCACGACCGTTATCCTGTACTTTTATTATATTTCCGGGAAGTATATCCACTTTTATCTCACTGCAAAATCCCGCTAAAACTTCATCTATGGAGTTATCCACTATTTCATAGACAAGATGATGCAGTCCTCTGGGACCGGTAGAACCTATGTACATACCCGGTCTTTTTCTTACAGCTTCAAGTCCTTCCAAAACCTGGATTTGATTGCCGTCGTAGTTTTGTCCTCCGTTATTATTAGTCAATGTCATACACGCTCCTGTTTTTAGGATTTTATTTAACCGAAATTTATTTGTTAACTTTCATCTTTGATTTTTTCAATGCTATGCTCCGCTCTTTTTGCCAAAGTGATAGGAGAAAGCTGAGAAATATATACACTTAATTCTTTTTTGTCATTTTCACATACAATAAAAGATTTAGGAATTTCATAGCTGACTGTTTTTATAATATGTGCTTTTTCACAGTCAGCCAAATATTTTTTAGTAGCTTTTCCTATGGAAGTATTATCCATATCAAAAATTCCTATAATGTCTTTTGTATTTACCACCACATCTGAGCCTAAATGTAGATACATAATTAATTCACCATTACCAAAAACTTTCTTTTATAATTTTTCCGTCTTTTATTTCAAAGGCTTTTCCCTTTGAGATTTTTTCAAATTGAGATTTATCACAACAGGTAATAAAAACCTGTCTTTCTCCCATTTTATTCAAAAGATAATTTCTTCTATTTTCATCAAGTTCACTCATAACATCATCTAAAAGCACTATAGGCTCTTCTCCTGAGGTAGCTTTTATCATTTCACATTCCGCCAGTTTTAAAGCCAGTACAATACTTCTTTGCTGCCCCTGGGAGGCAAACTGCTTTGCCTGCTGCCCGTCCAAAAGAAAGTCAATATCATCTCTGTGTGCTCCGTAATTTGATGAACCGGATAAAATATCCTCACGGCGGTTTTCTTTTATTATTTTAAGTATGGTTTCGGTATCAAATATTTTTTCTTTATCATTTATAAATTTTGAAGAATAATTAATATCTAATCTTTCTTTTCCCGAGGAAATACCTTTATAAAATTCCACAGCATAACTTTTTAATTTTTCCAAGTAAGTATATCTGGTTTTAAATATAGTGGAACTAAGTCTTGCTAAATGATAATCCCAAACATCTAAAGTATCACTGAGCATTGGATTTTTCTGAATTTCTCTCAAAAGACTGTTTCTTTGATACAAAACTCTCTGAAAATCATGCTGTACCGTTATATACTTTGGTTTTAGCTGACAGATTGTCTGGTCGATAAATTTTCGTCTTTCATCAGGACCGTTTTTTATAAGGCTTAAATGAGAGGGAGAAAAAATCACACTGTAAAACTCTCCTGATAAATCTGTTCTGCTTTTTAATTTTACATGGTTAAAAACAAATTTTTTCTGTGGGCTTAAAATTATCTGAGCTGACATTTTTTGTTTTTTGGCAATAAATTTTATATTAAGCTCAGTTGTTTTATCCGAATCTATTTTTATCATACTGCTGTCTTGGGAACATCTAAAACTTTTATCTCCGGTAAAAAGCCATATTGCTTCTATTATATTTGTTTTTCCCTGAGCATTGTCCCCATATATAATATTGACGGTTTTGCAGGGGTTTATTTTTTCATGAGAAATATTTCTGAAATTTTTAATGGTTATATCATTTATTTTCAACGAACTTAACCTCTAATAAATAATCATCAATTTCCACGGTATCACCATCTGTTAGTTTTTTTCCTCTTTGCATACAAACTTCTCCGTTTACTTTACAGGCTCCTTCCAAAACGATTTCTTTTGCATGGCCTCCTGTTTCCGCAATTCCGCAGAATTTAAGAAAACTATCAAGTTTAATAAAGGGAGGGTCTATATAAAATACTTCTTTTTGCATAAATTTTCGCCTCTTTTTTAATTAAAGTCTTGTGGGCAAAACAAGGAATAAAAATTCATCTGAATCCACCGGAGTTACACACATTGGAGATGTGCTGTTATTTAATTTAAGTATTACTTTATCTTTTTCCGATGATTTCATTACATCAAGCAAAAATCTGCTGTTAAATCCTATTTCCATTTCCTTTCCTTCTAAATCACAGGGAATTTCATCATAGCATTTTCCCAAAGATGTAGTACAGGTTACAGATATTTTGTCTTTTTGAAATTCCAGTTTTACAGGGCTTTTAATTCTGTCATAAATTATGAGAGATGTTCTTTCAATGGTATTTATAAATTCTTTGGTTGAAATTTCTACTTTTGTGCCATAATCATTTGGCACACATTGTTTATAATTAAGAAAATCACCTTCCAAAAGTCTTGATATCAAAGAGCTGTTATCCATTTTAAAAATAACATGTTCTTTTCCAAGTTCTATTTTTACTGTATCTGTATTATCTTCTATCATTTTTTCAAGTTCTGCCAAAGCTTTTCCGGGAACAACAAAAGAATTTTTTTTGTCAGTTTTTATATTTTCTGTTCTTACAGCAATTCTGGAGCCATCAGTGGAAACCATATTTATTTTTCCGTCAGATATATCAAAAAAACAACCGGTAAATACAGGTCTTGCATCCATTACAGCTACAGCAAAAGCTGTTTGACTTATCATAGATTTAAGTTTTTCGGCTTCTATAATAATTTCTTCTTTTTCCTCCACTTTTGGAAGTTCGGGATAATCATCTGCATTTCCCGCCATAATAAAATACTCGCTTTTTCCGCTTCTGACAGCACATTTTTGACCATCCAGCTCAACTGAAATTATATCTTCGGGCATTTTCTTTATTATTTCCAAAAATATTTTTGCGGGAACAATCATTTTGCCTTCACTGATAACTTTCGCTTCTACAGAATTGGTAATACCGAATTCCAAATTATATCCGGTTAATTTAATACAATTATTTTCTGCTATTAATAAAAGACTGTCTAAAATTCCTTCTACTGTCTTTGGCAGAATTGCTCTAACTGCATTGGTTAGATTTTTTACAAATGAAGGCTTATCGCAAATAAAATTCATACTGTACGCTCCTTTTGATTTTTAACATAGATAAAATTTCATTATATATAAATATAGAAAAATAATAATATAGAAGTAATAGTAGGGGCTGTTGAAATGTTATAAACTGCATAAATCATTTATATATGCGGATTAACAGAGATTTTTTATAATTTTTAAATGTTCTTATTTTGTTAAAAAGGTGAAAACAAATAAAGTTTTCACAGTATTGTGGAAAACTATGTGGGGAATGTTAATAACTTGTTATAAAAAGAGGGGAAAATTTTCTGTTACGGTAAAAGTCGAAACAAGTGAAAATAAAAAGTTAAATGTGGAAAATATTATATTTGTGGAAAACATTAATTATCACGTATATTTTTTATAATATCATCTATGGTATCACGGTATTCCTTGTCCTTTTCCCTTATTTTTTCCACTTGTTGAATTGCATATACAACAGTAGTGTGATCTCTTCCTCCAAATTCTTCACCAATGGCAGACATGGACATTTGAGTTATTTCTCTTACAATGTACATGGATACCTGTCTGGCTGTAGAAATGGGAGCTGATCTTTTCGGAGAACGAATATCCTGTGATGAAACTCCGAAAGTTCGGCTTGTTTCGGAGATAATCCTTTCCACTGTAACCGGAACAGGCTGATTGTCATTGAGAATATCTTTAATAGCGTTTTGAGCCAGCATAATAGATGGGGGATTACCCAAAAGAGTATAGGCTTTAAGCTTTTTAACAGCGCCTTCCAGCTGACGAATATTATTTTTTAGTTTATTTGCAATATATTCAGCTACATCGTCCGGTATATTAAAATCCAAAAGCTGAGCTTTTCTTCTTATAATAGCAATTCGGGTTTCAAATTCAGGGGGCTGGATATCAGCCAAAAGTCCTGATTCAAAACGGCTTCTGAGCCTGTCCTCCAAGGTTTTAATTTCTCTTGGAGGTCTGTCGGAAGTCAGCACAATTTGTTTTCCAGCCTGAAAAATGGTATTAAATGTGTGAAAGAATTCTTCCTGAGTACTTTCTTTACCACCGATAAACTGAATATCGTCCACTAAAAGTACATCAGCTTTTCTGTATTTGTCATGAAATTCTTTTGTATCCTTTTCTTTAATAGCATCAATAAGTTCGTTGGTAAATTCCTCACCTTTAGCGTAAACAATATTTGTTCCGGGGCGATTTTTTCTGATTTCGGCACAAATTGCATACAAAAGATGGGTTTTGCCAAGACCTGAGTTTCCATAAATAAACAACGGATTATATGCGGCAGCAGGATTTTGAGCTACTGCCACTGATGCTGCATGGGCAAATTTATTGGAAGATCCTACGATAAAAGTTGAAAAAGTATATTCGTATTCTCCGTTATCAGTAAATTTTTTGGGCAAATTATAATCATTTGTCAGAGAAACAGGTTCCGGGTTAAAATTAAAATCATCGTTGCCGCTTTTAAGAGAATCTGCATTTATATTTGATGTTTCCGCATTGTCAAAGCTAATTTGAATGTTGACATCAAAACCTAAAACCTCGGCAAATTTTTCCTTTAAAAGCTTAATATATTTTTGTTCAATAATGCCTTTTTGAAATTCTGATTTAACATGCAGATATACTGTGGAATTTTCCAGTTTTATAGGGTTAATGCACTGTATCCACAGTTCGTGGGCAGTTTTTGACAAACTGGATTTACACATATCACTTACCATTTGAAATGCTGCATTTAAAGTTTCCATATAGATTTATATACCTTCCTTCGTAAAGAATTTTTAACTTTTCACCAGAAAAATTAATGTTTACAAAAAGTGAAAAACAAAACTCAAATATAATACTGTTAAAACTTTGGGGATATTATGAGGATAAAATGTGAAAAAATTTTTATTAACATTTTTTCAACAATAATTCAACAAAAGTATTGTAACACAGAAACAATGATTTTTCAAGATTATCCACAGGTTATTTAAAACATATATATTATATGTGTAAAAAAAGCCCGGGGCAGTCTGTAATGGAAGATAAAACGAAACCGTTTTACAAAGAGTATAATACAAAAGAAAAAATGACGGCAAAAATTCATGCTAAACACTTGACATAAGGCTATGTAATAGGTTATACTAATTAACTGCAAGGTTAACCCCGAAAGGAGGGTGTTTGAAATGAAAAGAACTTACCAACCAAAGAAGTTGCACAGACAAAAAGTTCATGGATTCCGTGCCAGAATGAGCACCAGAAACGGCAGAAAAGTGCTCGCAGCAAGAAGAGCAAAAGGAAGAGCTCGTCTGTCTTACTAATCTATGGCCACGAAAAGCGTGGCCTTTCTTTTTATCATAAGCTTTCTGGAGATGAAAAAATGAAAAGACCTTTGCGCTTAAACAAAAACAATGATTTTCGACGTGCTTATAAAATAGGCACCAACAAAATAAGTTCGTGTATTGTAACTTATGTGGCAAAAAATCGTAGCAGTGAAACTCGCATAGGTATTACCACTTCCAAAAAGATCGGAAACGCAGTGGAAAGAAACAGGGCAAAAAGGGTCATAAGAGCGGCTTTCAGGAATTTGCCCTATGAAGTACAAGACGGTTTTGATATAGTGTTTGTGGCCAGAAAAAAGACCTCTCAGGTCAAAATGAACAAAGTGCTTTCGGAAATGACAGAACATTTAAACCGTTATAAAAAGTATGTAGATTAAATTATGAAAAAAATTTTAATACTTATTATCAGATTCTATCAAAAATTTATTTCTCCGCTAAAGCCATCGTGTTGCAGATTCTTTCCGACCTGTTCCAATTATGCTTTAGAAGCAATTTCCAAATACGGAGCTTTAAAGGGAGGATTCATAGCTGTGAGAAGGATTTTAAGATGTAATCCTTTTTCTCGGGGAGGATATGATCCTGTTCCCGATGTTTTTTAAATTGTCAAAATTTTAATAATTTTGAGCAAAAGCCATTTTAGGAGTGCTTTTGTTTTTGTCCCGGTTTTTTTAACTCTATTTTCGATTTATAAAAATTTCATAATTTATTTGACCTTGCTGATTTACGGGACTTTTTTTAAATTTAATAGTTTTTAATTGGAGGAAAACCAATAATGAGAACTCTGTATGCTATTTTGGGTTACCCGTTGGGATGGTTGATGTACTTTATTTACAACATTTTCCATAACTACGGTGTAGCTCTGATTGTGTTTACCATATTAACAAAGCTGATAATGGTTCCTTTTGCTATAAAACAGCAAAAAGGTATGGCAAAAATGGCAAGTTTCAGACCTATGATGGCGGAAATTCAGAATAAGTACAAGAATAACCCTCAAAAAATGCAGGAAGAAATGGCTATGCTCTATCAAAGAGAAAATTATAATCCCATGAGCGGCTGCCTTCCTATGTTTATACAGTTCCCCATTTTGTTTGGACTTATTGATGTTATCTACTACCCCTTAAAACATATTCTCCGAATGAGTGCAGAAACAATAACTGCTGCCGGAGAAATTGCCAAAACAGTTCTTGAACAATCGGGACTTGCCATGTCAAACAATTTTGCCAGTGAAATGGGTATAATTAAAGCTGTAAATATAAGCCCTGACTCTTTTGCCTCATTGGGAGAAGGCTTTTTGGAACAGGTTCAGAATTTCGACTTTACATTTATGGGCATGGATTTAGGTGTGGTTCCTACATTTGCCTTTAATATATTTATATTAGTACCTGTTCTTTCGTTCATTACCAGCTTATTGGTATCTTATATCACCACTAAAATGAATGCCCAAAATATGGGAGATAACAATCAAGGTGCGGCAATGAACTTTACAATGATGATTATGATGCCCATTATGTCTGCATGGATTTCATTCTCTGTACCTGTAGGTGTTGGTCTTTATTGGATTATTTCCAATATATTGATGATAATTCAATCCCTTATTATGAATAAGATTTACAATCCTAAGGAAATGGCTGAAAAAGCTCAGGCTGAATCAGAAGCCAGAAGACAAAAAGAGCGAGAAGAAAAAATAGAAGCCAGAAAGAGAGCCAGAGAAGGAGAAATCACTGAAAAAGCATTGTCTTCAAAAGAAGTCAGCCGTATGAAGATTAACGCAGCAAGAAAACGCATGGCTGAAAAATACGGTGAAGAATACAATGACGAAGAAGAATCGAAATAACCTTGAATTTAATTATCGGGAGGTATAAATTTTGATTAAAGAAGTTATAAAAGAAGCCAAAACCCAGGAAGAAGCTATTGAAATTGCCTGTAGGGAATTGGGCAAAAATCGTGATGAAGTTCAGGTTGAAATTTTGGAAAGAGCAAAAAAAGGCTTTTTTGGGATAGGCAGTTCCGATGCAAAAGTAAGAGTATTTTACGAAGATGAAGCAACAGAAGAAACAAAAATTCAAGTTGAACCAAAACAGGAAAAATCATCAGAAACAGGAAATAAGGCTAAAAAGGCTTTGGAATTTCTCAAAAATATTTTAGATGATATGGATATTACGGATTACACATCAAAAATTGAAGAAGATGAAAGTGGAATAAGTATTGTTTTGGAAGGCGAAAAACTCGGTGCTATTATAGGTCGCCGCGGAGAAACCCTGGATGCTATCCAATATCTTGTAAGTTTGGCTGCCAACAGAGTTGACAACAAATACACCAGAATTACCATAGATACAGGAAATTACAGAGAGAAAAGAGAAAAAACTCTTCAAAGCCTTGCCAGAAAGATTGCTATAAATGCAGTAAAAACAGGCAGAAGTACCACATTGGAACCTATGAATCCTTATGAAAGAAGAATTATTCATGCGGCTGTTTCACAAATAGAAGGGGCTACTTCTACATCAGTGGGAGAAGAGCCTAACAGAAAAGTTATAATCAGCTCTCTTAACCCTGTTAAAAAGTCTTATAACAAAGACAGAAAACAGGGAGGATACAACAAGGGAGGAAAGCGTCATTATAACAATAACAAAGGGGACAGGCGTTATGGCAGACAAAATGAAGAAAATATCGATTTAAAGTCTGCTGAAAAAGTACAGGCACCTGTTATCAATAAGGAATTTGAAGAAAAATCCGACGCACAGCTTTACTCTAAAATAGAATTTTAATTAAAAAACCTCGCAGTTTTTAATGTAATAATTAAAAATCATGCGGGGTTTTTATTTTTATTAAATTTTAGAAAAATATTGTCTTTTTTAGAACAATATAGTATAATGTTTAGAATAAATAGGAAAGGAGTGTTTTTATGCCAAAATTGGAATTGCGTCCTCAGGAGGAATTACTGGCTAAGGAATATGCATCACATATAATGAACATGCTTTTTATTCCACAGCCAAATCCCGGAAAATTGACAGTTACAAACCAAAGAATTAAATTTGATGAAAGCAGACTAAAAGCAGAATTTGAATATGATTTGGCTGAAATAGATTCAATTTCCGTAGGAATGGCAAGTACTTTAACAATTAACTGCAAAGACGGCAAGAAACATAAAATAACAGGTATGTACAATAAAAAGCTTATTGCAGCTATGGAACAAGCAGGTATAAGAAAAGAATAATTTAAAAAAATCGCTCTTTTAAAAAAAGGAGCGATTTTTTATATAAACAAACTAAAAAATTACCACAGGTTTTACTATTGTTATTAATCTGTTTTTGTGGTATTGTAATAATGGTATATTATTTTATTTTATATATAACGGAGGGAAAAGCTGTGAGCAATACAATCGCGGCTATTGCCACCCCATACGGAGTGGGTGGTATAGGAATAGTGCGTATTTCCGGGGATAATGCAAAAACAATTGCCTCTGAAATTTTTGTCCCCATAGGAAAAAGAAACATAAATAATGTAAAAGGCTTTTCCGCAATTTACGGAAAAGTTAAGGACAGGGAAGGCATATTTGATGAAGCTGTGGTAACGGTATATAATTCCCCCAAAAGCTATACAGGGGAGGATTGTGTAGAAATTTCATGCCATGGCGGAACTTATATTATGGAAAGAGTGCTCAATGCCGCTTTGGAAGCAGGGGCATCCATGGCTGACAGCGGTGAATTTACCAAGAGAGCCTTTTTAAACGGCAAATTAAGCCTGGAACAGGCTGAGTCGGTAATTGACCTTATAAACGCTAAATCAAAGCTTTCTGCGGCTGCGGCATTAAGTGTAAAAGACGGAGTTTTAAACAAAAAAATAAATTTGCTTATAGAAGAAACCACAGGACTTACCGCTCATTTGAATGTGTGGACCGATTATCCCGATGAGGATATTCCGGAAGTTACCGATGATGACCTGAGAACAGGCCTTGGCAAAATTAAATCAGATTTGGAAGAACTGCTTAAAAGCTATGACAAGGGAAAGATTATAAAAGACGGAGTATCCACTGTAATTGTGGGGAAACCCAATGTGGGAAAAAGCACTTTAATGAATGCTCTTTCCGGACAGCAGACAAGCATTGTAACTCATATAGCGGGGACTACCCGTGATATTGTGGAGGAAACTGTAAAAGTAGGGGATATAGTGCTGAAAATTGCCGATACCGCAGGAATACACAGTACCGAGGATTTGGTCGAAAGCATAGGTGTAGAAGCAGCTATAAAGAAAACTTCTGCCAGTGCATTAGTGTTAGCAGTATTTGACGGCACATCTCCCGTTGATGATGATGACAAAAAAATTGTGGAACTTACAAAAAATCACACAGCTTTGGCGATAATCAACAAGGGAGATATGGAAATTAAAATTGACAGGAAATATATCTATGACAATTTTGAATATGTGGTGGAAATATCTGCAAAAGAACAGGAAGGTATGGATATACTCTCCGATAAGATAAAAGAAATTTACAATATAAATAATTTTGACGGCAGTACACCAATGCTTTATACACTGCGACAGAAAGAATGTGTCATGAAAGCTTATAAATCCCTAATCGAAGCTGAAAATGCCCTTGATATGGGAATGACTTTTGATGCTGTAAATGTCTGCATTGAAGATGTGTTAAGCAGCTTATTGGAAATTTCAGGAAAATCTGCCTCGGAAGAAATTGTAAACAGCATATTTGCAAAATTTTGTGTAGGAAAATAACGGGAGATACATATGGAATATATTTCAGAAAATTATGATGTTGCAGTTATAGGGGGAGGCCATGCGGGTATAGAAGCCGCACTTGTTTCTGCCAGACTGGGACTGAAAACCATAATATTTACTATTTCATTGGATGCTATCGGCAATTTGCCATGTAACCCTTCTATCGGTGGTACGGCAAAGGGGCATTTGGTGAGAGAAATTGACGCATTAGGCGGAGAGATGGGAAAAGCTGCCGATGCCACATTTATACAAAGTCGTATGCTTAACATGGGCAAAGGCCCTGCGGTGCATAGTTTGAGAGTTCAGGCTGATCGCTCTGCATATCATCTTTATATGAAAAATGTTTTGGAAAACCAGGAAAATTTAGATGTAAAGCAAGCGGAAATTGTGGATATACAGCTTAATGAAAATGGACAAGTCAGTGGAGTTATTACCCATTTAGGCACTTTATATCCGGTAAAAGCAGCAATACTTTGTACAGGAACATTTTTAAATGGCACAATTCATGTGGGACATCAAATGTTTTCCAGTGGTCCCGATGGTATGCACGCATCTCTGAAACTTACAGATAATCTCAGAAAAATCGGTTTGGATTTAAGGAGATTTAAAACAGGAACACCTGCCAGAGTTCACAAAAAAAGCATTGATTATTCTCAGTTGGAAAGACAGCCGGGCGATGATATTATCACTCCTTTTTCCTTTGAAACCACAGGCAAACTGGAAAACAAAGTGGATTGCTATATTGCTTATACCAATGAAAACACCCATAGAATAATCAGAGATAATATACAAAAATCAGCTATGTACAGCGGGAATATTGAAGGAGTAGGCCCCAGATACTGTCCAAGTATAGAAGATAAAGTGGTGAGATTTGCCGATAAACCAAGACATCAGATTTTTGTGGAGCCTATGGGACTTAATACTCAGGAAATTTATTTGCAGGGCTTTTCCACATCTTTGCCTGAAGAGGTACAGGTGGAAATGTACCGCTCAGTAAAAGGTTTTGAAAATGTTAAAATTATGAGAAATGCTTATGCCATTGAATATGACTGTGTAGACCCCACAACTTTAAAACCTACTTTGGAATTTAAAGAAGTACCATATCTTTACGGTGCAGGACAATTTAACGGTACCAGCGGTTATGAAGAAGCAGCAGCTCAGGGACTTATAGCGGGAATTAATGCAGCAAGAAAAATCAAAGGTGAAAGCGAATTTACCCTTGACCGTTCTACATCTTATATTGGAACACTTATTGATGATATAATCATAAAGGGTTGTACCGACCCCTACAGAATGATGACTTCCCGCTCTGAATATAGGCTTATTCTCCGCCAGGACAATGCGGATAAAAGACTTACACCCCTGGGAAGAGAACTGGGGCTTATCAGCGACCAAAGATGGGAACATTATCTTAAAAAACAGGAACAAATCAGTGCTGAAATTCAGCGTGTAAAAACAACAACAATAGCTGTTTCCGACAAGTTAAATCAAATGCTTGTTTCACGTGGAACATCAGAAATTTCCTCTAATATTAAAATGATAGAGCTTATAAAGCGTCCTCAAATCAGTTATGAGGATTTAGCTGAATTTGATACCGAAAGACAGCCACTGGACAGGGAAGTTTGGGAACAGGTTGAAACAGAAATTAAATATGAGGGATATATTCAAAAACAATATGCACAAGTGGAACAAATGAAACGCCTTGAATATAAAAAATTGGATATAAATCAAGATTATAAGGAAATAAAAGGTTTGCGGTTAGAGGCACAGGAAAAATTAAATAAAATAAAACCACAAAACCTGGGACAAGCTTCCCGTATAAGTGGTGTAAGTCCGGCTGATATTTCGGTTTTAGTTATCTGGCTGGAACAAAAAGGGGCACAAGGAGGAAAAAAACTTGAGTTATAATAAAGAACTTTTCCGAAAAGAGTTGGAAAATGCCGAAATACCATATACAGAGGAGAATTTAACTGATTTTGGTACTTACAGCGATTTATTGACAGACTGGAACAGCAAAATAAATTTGACAGCTATTACAGATGAGGACGGAATTGCATTAAAGCATTTTTATGATTCAGTAATGCTGCTAAAATATTTTGAGGTAAGAGAAAATGCAAGTATGATTGATGTAGGAACAGGGGCAGGATTTCCCTCCATGCCTTGTAAAATTCTCCGTCCTGATATAAAGCTCACACTTCTTGACAGTCTGAATAAGAGAATAAATTTCCTGAAAGAAGTGGGAAATTCTCTTAATTTTGAAAATACTGAATATATACATACAAGGGCAGAGGACGGCGGAAAAAACAAGGAATATCGTGAAAAATATGATATTGCCACAGCCAGAGCAGTAGCAAATTTAACTAATTTAGCTGAATACTGTTTGCCCTTTGCCAAAATAGGTGGATATTTTGTGGCATTAAAGGGACCTGACTGTGATGCTGAAATTAATGAGGCAAAATCAGCAATAAAAATACTGGGTGGAGAAATTGAAAAAATTATTACATATGAACTGCCTGAAGGCAGCGGAAGAACCATAGTTATAATAAAGAAAGTTTCGGCAACACCCGGCAAATATCCAAGAACATCCGCAAAAATTGCCAAGGAAAAGCTGTAAATATAGCTTTTTACAAAGGTTAATGAAGAAAACTGCGATATAAAATATTGGTAATTTAAGTAAAAGAGTGCTAGTATAACATTACAAATGTTGTATTGGCACTTTTATTTGTATAGGAGGGAAAAAGATGACGGAATACCTGGAACAGGAAAAAGAAATAAACAAAGTGGTGGCAATTCCACTTGAGTATATTTGCATTAACCCAAATCAGCCCAGACAAATTTTAAATCAGGATGATTTACAAAGTCTTATGGCAAGTATAAAGGAAAACGGACTTTTACAGCCTGTTACAGTCAGAAAACTTTCGGAAAAATGCTATGAATTAATAGCCGGGGAAAGACGCAGCAGAGCTTGTTTGGCATTAGGGTTTAAATACGTTCCGGCAATTATTGAAGATGTATCAAACCAGCAGTCAGCAGTGTTGGCTCTTATTGAAAATGTTCAAAGAAAGGATTTAAATTTCTTTGAAGAAGCAAAAGCACTCAAAAATATAATGGAGCTAAAAAATATTAATCAACAGGAGCTGGGGGAACTTTTGGGAAAAACTCAAGGCTCGGTAGCAAATAAACTCCGACTTTTAAAATTAACACCTCGCTGTGAACAACTTATTATAAGTGGAAAACTTACAGAAAGACACGCCCGTGGAATACTTAAATTAAGTGAGGAAAAATTAAGAATAAAAGCTATAAATCATATTATTAAATATAACTTAAATGTGGAACAAAGTGAAAAGTATGTGAAAAAACTAATTTCAAAAAATCAGTCTGAAATTACGGTAAAAGTAAATGATGTTAAAGTTTTCCAGAGCACATTAAATAATGCAGTTAATTTTATGAAGTCAGCAGGATTTGAAATAATTTCTCAGCAACAGGAAGACGAAGACTTTATAAACTATAATATAAAAATTTTAAAGAAAAAAAGTCCTGTTGTTTAAATTTTAAATATACTGTATAATTACCAATTCCATATAAAATCCCTCAGCTATAAAATAAGATATTAATTTACTTTGTTGTTTCACGTGAAACATTATGTCGAAACATACGGAAAATACCCAAAAACCAAAATTAATATATAAAAAACAAACCTGTAATGTAATATTCATATGATTTGTTGAAAAAATTTTAATTTAGTGATACAATATTAAACACAAATAAGATATAATAAATATTTCTATACAAGAGAGGCTGAAAATGAGTAAAATTATAGCAGTAGCCAACCAAAAAGGCGGAGTAGGAAAAACAACAACAGCCGTAAATCTTGCGGCAGCAGTGGGAAATTTGGGAAAAAAAGTTCTTATTGTGGATATGGACCCTCAGGGAAACACTACCAGCGGTTATGGCATTTCCAGAAAAGGACTTAAAAAAACAATTTATGATATTTTGGTAAATGATGCCCAAGCAGAAGAAGTTATAATAAAAACAGAATATAAAAATGTGGATATTATTCCTTCGGGAATAGAAGCAGCAGGGGCAGAACTTGAAATGATTGACAACAGTGACAGAAATAATATAGTAAAATCAGCTTTGGCAAAAGTTAAAGACAGATATGATTTTATATTTATAGATTGTCCTCCTTCTTTGGGACTTATTACTATAAATGCTCTGACAGCAGGACAAAGTGTAATAATTCCCATTCAATGTGAATTTTATGCATTGGAGGGTTTATCTCAACTGGTATCCACAATAAAAAAAGTAAAAAGATTATATAACCCCGAAATTGATATTGAAGGTGTACTTTGCACTATGTTTGATGGCAGACTTAATCTCACAATGCAGGTTGTAGATGAAGTAAAAAAATATTTCCCGGGAAAAGTTTTTGCCACAACTATTCCAAGAAATGTAAAATTATCGGAAGCTCCGGGATTTGGAATGCCTGTTTTATATTATGATATAAATTCCAAAGGAACCAAAGCATATATGGATTTGGCAAAAGAACTTATAAAAAACAATAAATAGATGAGGTGATAGATGTGGCAATGAAAAAAGGCGGATTAGGCAGAGGACTGGACGCTATATTTGATGAAAACAGCGAAAATGAAAATATGGTTACAAAAATTTCTTTGACAGATATTGAGCCCAATAAAAATCAGCCTCGAAAATCTTTTGATGAAATACCCATTGCTGAGCTTGCTGATTCCATAAAGCAGCATGGAGTGTTGCAGCCTCTTATAGTAAGAGAAACAGCTAACGGGAGATATGAAATCGTAGCAGGGGAAAGAAGATGGAGAGCCTCCAGAATGGCAGGACTTACGGAAATTCCCGCTATAATTCGTGATATTTCAGACAGTCAGGCTATGGAACTTGCACTGATAGAAAATTTACAAAGGGAAAACCTAAATGTAATCGAAGAAGCTATGGGATATAAAGCTTTAACAGAGGAACATGGTTATACTCAGGACGAAATTTCAAAAAAAGTGGGAAAATCCCGCCCGTCAATAACTAATGCACTAAGATTGCTTAAATTACCCGAAAGTGTTATTGAATCAGTTAAGGAAGGCAAAATTTCCTCAGGCCATGCAAGGGCTCTTCTCAGCTTTGAAAATGAAGAAGCTATAAAAAATGCTGCGGATATTATTGAGAAAAAAGGTCTTTCCGTAAGAGAAACTGAAAAATTGGCTCAAAACAAAGATAAAAAGCCTAAAGAAAAAATTAAGGAAAATGACTGGGGAGAAAGTTTTTACAAAGAAGTGGAAATTTCTATGGAAAACTCCTTGGCACAAAAAGTTAAAATTAAACATAAAAAAGATAAAGGTACAGTTGAAATCAGTTTTTCATCAAAGGAAGAATTGGAAAAAATAGCACAAATTTTTGCGGATAAAACAAATTATTAAAGGAAGACTTTAGAATGCTTGATATTAAGGTTGTAAGAAATGACCCTGACAGAGTAAAAGCGGCTGTCAGAAAAAGAAATAAAAATATGGACAAACAGATTGATGAAGTTCTTAAAATAGATGAACAACGCCGTGTTTTAAATACCAAAACCGACAATCTGAAAGCCGAACAAAACAAAGCCAGCAAAATGATACCTTCATATAAAAAAGAAGGTAAAGATGTAACTGAAATCATGGATAAGTTAAGAGCAGTATCCGATGAAATTTCAGCACTGGATAAAGAAATTGCAAAACTGGAGGAAAAACAGAAAAGTATACTTTTGAGTATACCAAACATTCCTCATGAATCTGTCCCTGAAGGAAAAGATGATGAAGATAATACAGAAATACGAAGAATAGGAGCACCCAGGGAATTTCCATATGAACCAAAAGCCCATTGGGATATAGGAACAAATTTGGGTATTTTGGATTTTGAAAGAGGTGTAAAAGTAACAGGTAAACGGTTTACTTTTTATAAAGGGCTTGGGGCAAGACTTGAAAGAAGTGTTATAAACTTTTTTCTCGATACCCATACAAGCCATGGATATACCGAAATGCTCACACCGCTTATGGCAAATAAGGATTCCATGACAGGAACCGGACAGCTTCCGAAATTTGCAGAGGATATGTTTAAAATTGAAAACACCGATTATTATATGATACCTACAGCGGAGGTACCTGTTACAAATTATCACAGAGAAGAAATTCTGGACAAAAATAAACTTCCTGAAAAATACTGTGCTTATTCAGCTTGTTTCAGAGCAGAAGCCGGCAGTGCAGGCAGAGATACCCGTGGTATTATAAGACAGCACCAATTTAACAAAGTAGAACTGGTTGAGTTTGTAACTCCTGAAACTTCCTATGATGAACTGGAAAAACTGACAGCAGATGCAGAATATCTTCTTCAGCAATTAGGACTTCCTTACAGGGTGGTTAAACTTTGTGCTGGGGATTTGGGATTTTCCAGTGCCAAAACTTATGATATAGAAGTTTGGATGCCTTCTTATGGCAAATATGTGGAAATATCCAGTTGCAGCAACTTTGAAGACTATCAGGCAAGAAGAGCAGGAATAAGATTTAAAAACGGGCCAAAAGAAAAAGCAAAATTTGTACATACTCTCAATGGCTCAGGGCTTGCAGTGGGAAGAACTGTTGCTGCTATATTGGAAAATTATCAAAACGGAGATGGTTCTGTAACAATTCCTCAGGTATTAAAGCCGTATATGGGTGTTAATGAAATAAAACCCGCAAAATAATCGAACAATATCCGATTTAGCCTGTTTTATGTTTATATAATAAATACAGTAAAGAAGATGATAAAATTCAAAAAAGCATTTGTATCAAAAAAATAAACTCCGGTAACCCAATGAGAAAAGGTCTGTGCAAGTAAATTAAAATGGCAACCCAAAACTGCCATAGTATAAAGGAGAGATATTATGGATAAAAATGTTACTTATTTTTCAGACAGCTATGTAAAAGACTATGAATGTGATTTAAACAACAGAATGAAATTGTCATCTCTTATGAGGGTACTTCAAAAAGCGGGAACAGATCAGCTGAACAGCTTGGGAATTACATATGCTAAAATGTATTCGGCAGGAATAGTTTTTGTACTTTCCAAAATAGGTATTAAAATAAATAAGATGCCAGTAAACGGTGAAAAATACTTAATCAGAACCACACCGCAAAAAACACAAAGAGCCTCATTCCTCCGTTATACTGCAGTATTTAATGAAAACGGAGAAATGCTGGCAGAATGTCAAACATCTTGGGTTATTATAAACCCCAGAGAGAGAAAAATACTGCGTCCCGGTGAATTTAAATTTAAACTTCCTGTAGATGAAACTTCACAAAAATGCGGTCAATTATTGGAAACTAGAATAAAACCTGTAGAAACAGCTAAGCCTGTGGGAAACAAACAGGTTAGATATTCTGATTTAGATATAAATGAGCATATGAATAACTGTGTATACGGCGATATTGTAATGGACTACATTCCCAAAGAATTTGCAGCTCACAGAGAAGTGGATAATGTAATTATTCAATATAAAAACGAAGCAGTATTAGGGGAAAAACTTGATATAAAAGTTGAACATATTGCTGAAAACAGTTTTTATGTGGGGGGAGATAAAGGGGAAGTTAAATGTTTTGATGCAGTAATAACATTTAAGCCATCTAAAAAATAAATCACCAAATTCAGTAAAAACGCATAATATAAGTTAAACTTATATTATGCGTCGATTTATATGTATATATTTCCAAAAAAGTCATAATATTATATAAAATAATATATATATAATACTAAAAAGTAATTTAAATATATTAGCAAATAAAATACTGATATAATATTGAATTATGTGATTATAAATGTTAAAATAGATAAAAATAAAAACAGGAGGAGTTAAAAATGCTTAGTTTAGAAAACAATGAAAAATTTGTAAAAGAAGGTCTTACTTTTGATGATGTGCTGCTCATTCCCGGCAAATCCGATATTTTGCCTAAGGATGCAGACTTTTCAACAATTTTGGCAAGAAACATTAAACTTAACACACCTATTATAACAGCTGCTATGGATACTGTTACAACTGCACCTATGGCTATAGCTATTGCAAGAGAAGGCGGTATTGGTGTAATTCACAAAAATATGTCCATTGAAGAACAGGCAGATGAAGTGGATAAGGTAAAGCGTTCCGAAAACGGTGTAATTGTAAACCCGTTTTTCCTTTCACCGGAACATTATGTATTTGACGCCGAAGAACTTATGAGAAAATATAAGATTTCAGGTGTTCCGATTTGCGAAAACGGCAAATTAGTGGGAATTATAACAAACAGAGATATGAAATTCCTCCAACAGTTTGATGTCAAAATTAAAGAAGTCATGACTAAGGAAGAATTGATTACAGCTCCCGTGGGCACATCTTTGGATGAAGCACAAAAAATTCTTATGGCACACAAAATTGAAAAACTTCCTATTGTAGATGATGAAGGCAAGCTCAAGGGTCTTATCACAATTAAAGATATTGAGAAAGCAGTTAAATATCCAAACTCTGCAAGAGATGAAAGCGGACGACTTCTCTGTGCGGCAGCAGTTGGTGTAACACAGGATGTTATGGACAGAGTAAACGCTTTGGTTGAAGCACAGGTTGACGCATTGGTTCTTGACTCAGCACATGGACACAGTGCAGGCATTATGGAATGTATTAAGAAAATTAAGGCTAAATATCCTGATATTGCTCTTATTGCAGGAAATGTTGCTACAGCAGAAGCTACAGAAGATTTAATCAAAGCAGGTGCAGACTGTGTTAAGGTTGGTATCGGCCCCGGTTCTATTTGTACAACCCGTGTTGTGGCAGGTATAGGTGTACCTCAAATTACAGCAGTTTATGATGCTGCAAAGGTTGCAGCAAAATACAATATTCCGATTATTGCCGACGGAGGCATCAAATACTCCGGTGATGTTGTTAAAGCATTGGCAGCAGGTGCAAACCTTGTTATGCTTGGTTCTCTCCTGGCAGGTTGTGAAGAAGCTCCCGGTGAAAGAGAAATTTATCAGGGCAGAAGTTTTAAAGTATACAGAGGTATGGGAAGCTTGGGTGCTATGGCTAAGGGAAGTAAGGACAGATACTTCCAGGAAGATAAGGATAACAGAAAGCTTGTTCCGGAAGGTGTTGAAGGCCGTGTACCATTTAAGGGTCCTGTTGCAGATACTATTTTCCAGATTATCGGAGGTATCAGAGCAGGTATGGGTTACTGTGGATGCAGAACTATTGATGACCTCCACAAGAAGGCTCAATTTGTAAAAATTACAGGTGCAGGACTTAAAGAAAGTCACCCTCACGATATTTATATTACCAAGGAAGCTCCTAACTACTCTGCAAGCCCAATGTAACAGATATTTTTAGTTAAAATCCGAGTTTATAATAAAGTGTGTGATTTAACTAGAGTTAGTTAAGTATAGATGATGTGCAGGGTACGGTACATTCCCCTTTGGGAACTGTACCGTTTTCCTTTTTTTAGTTTAAATGCAGTCAGCAATTTTTTGTGCTTCCCGTATTATTTTAGTATCAGGAGGCAGAATAATATTGACAATTAAAAAATAAAATTTGATGAAAACACGATTTTTCTTTACATCTTTGTATTTGTCAAAAATTTTACAGTAGTAGTGGTTAATTTTTAATATCTGTACAATAACAGATAACAGAAATAAAGTTTACTTATCTGTATTTCCTGGTTAACATCAGAAAGTGTCTGCTTCAATTTAGTTACACAATAATTTTTTTTACTGCTTATTATAAATGGTATTTAAAATGTGGTTTTACATAGTTTTAGAGCTATATACCAAAAAGTCCGGGATTTTCTCTTCTGATACAAATACAAAAATTTTTTAAATACAGTTTTGAATTGGTGTTTCTGAGTGAAATAATATTTTTTCATAGTAGTTTATGAATTTGCATTGTGAGTGAATGTATAAGCAACAAGGCTAAACCATAAACAGAGTATGTGTTATCTTGTTTTTTAAAAATTATTGTCGTTTTTGACTAATATTAGTAAGAAATTTTATTGATAATAGCAATTTGACATTAATTTTACATAACTTGTATTTTTTATTTGACATTTGAAATCTAAAATAAGTTTGTAACAACAAGATGGTTGATACGAAATTAGTACATAGATGAAAGGAAAATAACTATGAAAAAGTTTTTAGCACTTATTTTGGGAATGACAATGATGATGTCAGCTTTGTCTGGATGCGGACAGAAAGCAGCAGCGGCTGCTGTTTCAACAGATGGATCTACTTCTATGGAGGAAGTAATCAATATTTTAGGAGAAGCATTTGTTGAGAATAACAAGGATGTTAAATTCACTTACAACCCTACAGGTTCCGGCTCCGGAATTACTGCTGTTAAGGAAGGCAGATGTGATATAGGTCTTTCCAGCAGAGCTTTGAGTGAAGAAGAAAAGTCCGATGGTCTAAAGGGTACAGTTCTTGCTTATGATGGTATTGCTGTTATCGTAAATCCTGAAAATCCTGTAACAGATCTCACTGTAGAACAAATCGCCAAGATATACACAGGTGAAATCACAAACTGGAAAGATGTGGGCGGTGATGACAAGGAAATCGTTTTGATTGGTCGTGAAGCTGGTTCCGGTACCAGAGATGGCTTTGAAAGTATTACAGAAACCAAAAATTCTTGTAAATACCGTCAGGAACTGACATCTACAGGTGATGTAATTACAACAGTTTCTCAAAACCCCAATGCAGTTGGATATGCTTCACTGTCCGCTGTTAAAGATAATGTAAAAGTTTTGATGGTAAATGGAGTTGCTCCTTCTGAGGATACAGTAAAAGATGGCAGCTACAAAGTACAGCGTCCTTTCGTTTTGGTTACAATGGAGGGCAAGGAACTGAGCAAGACTGCACAGGAATTTTTCGATTACATTACCTCTTCCAAGGTAAATGACCTGATTTCCTCCGCAGGTGTTGTATCAGCAAACTAAAGAATCATAATGAAACAGCGGCTTCTTCTCACATGAAGCCGCCGTTTTTTAGAAAGGACAATTATATGCAGCGCAAACACAATTTGCTGGAAAACACCATTCACGGAATATTTTTATTAATGGGACTGGTAACAGTTGGCTTTGTATTGATTATCACAATTTACCTTGTAATTTCAGGAATTCCAGCAATCTCTCAAATCGGATTTTTTAAGTTCATGTTCGGCAAAACATGGGCCTCCACCCATACAACAAACCCACAATTCGGAATTCTCCCCTTTGTACTGTCCAGTGTGTACGGAACTGCCGGAGCTATTGCACTTGGTGTACCAATCGGTTTTTTTGCATCTGTTTATCTTTCTAAATTGGCTTCCCCCAAGCTCAAGGCTCTGATTACATCAGCAGTCGATTTACTGGCGGGTATACCTTCTGTAGTATATGGACTTGTGGGTATGCTGGTTCTTGTTCCGGGAATTCGTATAATTCTCAATGTTCCTGACGGTGCCAGCCTTTTGGCGGCTATTTTGGTGCTGACAGTCATGATTCTTCCTTCAATTATCAAGGTGTCAATCACCGCTTTGGACGCTGTTCCATCAGAATATGAGGACGCTTCTTTGGCACTGGGAGCTACCCCTGTAGAAACATATTTCAGAGTTTCTGTACCAGCCGCAAAGAGTGGAATTGCTGCATCAATTGTGCTGGGAATTGGCAGAGCTATAGGCGAAGCGACTGCTGTTATGATGGTATCCGGAAATGCACCGAATATGCCATCATTGCAGCAAAGTGTTCGCTTTTTGACAACTGCGGTAGCCAGTGAGATGTCTTATGCTGGAGAAGGTTTGCAGCGTCAGGCACTGTTTTCCATTGCATTGGTTCTGTTCCTCTTTATTATGTTAATCAATGCAGCTCTTAACTTCTTTATTAAAAAGAATAAGGAGGGATAATAATGAAAAGTGAAAAATTAGCTGCCAAGCGCAGATTTTACGATAAAGCAATGAGAAGTTTCATGCTGATTTCTGTTGCAGCTATCAGTGCTTTGGTACTCTTTCTTATTGTATATATTATGGCAAAGGGTCTGCCCAATATCAGCTGGGAACTGTTGACCACAAAGCCCAGTCGCCTTAAAGGTACTATCGGTATCCTGCCGGATATTCTGAACACGATTTATATTGTAATTTCTACACTGCTCATTGTACTTCCCATCGGTGTCGGAGCCGCAATTTATCTGACAGAGTATGCTACCAATCACAAGTTAGTCAGTATCATTGAGTATACAACCGAAACCTTATCAGGTATTCCTTCCATTATATACGGACTGGTTGGTATGATTTTTTTCTGTGAATTCCTTCATTTGGGAACATCTCTGCTGGCTGGTAGTCTGACATTAGTCATTATGAATCTGCCAACCATTATGCGAACAACTCAGGAAAGTCTGAAAACCGTTCCTCAAAGCTATCGTGAGGGGGCATTTGGACTGGGTGCAGGAAAATGGCGTGTGGTTCGTACAGTCGTTCTGCCCGGATGCGTGGACGGTATTATCACAGGATGTATTCTCTCTGTTGGCCGTATTATGGGTGAAACCGCAGCATTATTTTATACAGCAGGATTTGCTCATGCACTAAGCGGCTTTTTTGAGGGAATGGTAAATTCAGGTGCAACACTGACGGTTTCCCTCTATGTTTATGCCAAAGAAAACGGAGAATTTGAAGTTGCGTTTGCAATTGCCTCAATATTAATGATTCTGACAGTGCTAATTAATCTTTCTGCATCTTTGGTGCAGTCATACTATCAGAAAAGGAGAAGTCTATGAGTGATATAATAAAGGCAAATGACCTATGCCTATGGTATGGTGAACATCAGGCCTTAAAAGATATTTCAATCAATATTCCTGAAAATCAGATTACAGCATTTATCGGGCCTTCAGGATGTGGAAAATCCACATTTTTAAAGACATTAAACAGAATGAATGACCTTATCCCAAGCGTAAAAATCACAGGTGAAGTTCTGTATGAAGAACAGAATATTTTTGACTGGAATGTAAATCAGTTAAGAAAGGAAGTTGGAATGGTATTTCAAAAGCCCAATCCTTTTCCTATGAGTATTTATGATAATGTGGCATATGGTCCACGAACACATGGAATCAAAAACCGTGCAAAGCTGGATGAAATTGTAGAAGAATCCCTGAAAGGAGCAGCAATTTGGAATGAGGTAAAGGACAGACTCAAAAAAAATGCATTGGGACTGTCCGGTGGCCAGCAGCAGAGGCTTTGCATTGCAAGAGCTTTGGCAGTAGAACCCAAAGTATTGCTGATGGACGAACCTACATCCGCACTGGACCCAATTTCCACTTCACACATTGAAGATTTGGCGATAGAGCTTAAAAAGAAATATACCATTATAATGGTAACACATAATATGCAGCAGGCAGTCCGTATTTCAGATAATACAGCATTTTTTCTGTTGGGTGATTTGATTGAATATCAAACTACAGACGGATTATTCTCACATCCACAGGATAAGAGAACAGAGGACTATATTACAGGGAGGTTTGGATAATGAGAAGCAGACTGGATGAACAATTAAATACCCTTAACAGAAAAATAATTGAACTGAGTGCAATGTGTGAAACAATGATTGCGACGGCTTCCCGTGCACTGCTTTATGGAAATACCGAACTTGCTCAGCAGGTGATTCAAGATGGCATGGGGATTGACCAGTCAGAACGAGAAATTGAGTCACTATGTGTAAAACTGCTTCTTCAACAGCAGCCGGTTGCAAAAGATCTGCGACAAATTTCAGCAGCACTCAAAATGGTAACCGATATAGAGCGTATAGGGGATCAGGCAGAGGATATTGCAGAAATCATACCTTTTATTCAAAATCAAAAAATGGAGGATGGAGGTCTGATTCACAAAATGTCTGTTGCAACCATTCAAATGGTGAGTCAGAGCATTGATGCTTTTGTAAAAAAAGATGTAAATCTTGCAGAGGATGTAATTAAACAAGATGACACGGTAGATGAATTTTTTTTGGAAATAAAAAAGCTTCTGATTGGAATGATCGCAAAAAATCCACAAGATGGAGAATTTGTGCTTGACTATTTGATGATTTCCAAGTACTTTGAACGTATAGGAGATCATGCAGTAAATATTGCCCAATGGGTTATTTACTCTGTAAATGGTCAATGGAAAGGGGAAGTATGATGATTTGGTGCGTAGAAGATGACACCAGTACAAGAGAAATTGAACTATACACATTAAATTCTACAGGATTTGAATCCCAAGGATTTGAGGATGGTACTTCTTTTTGGGAGGCACTTCAGAAAGATCATCCGGATTTGGTTATTTTGGATGTGATGTTGCCCGGTATAGATGGCATCGAATTGCTGAGAAAAATGAGAAAAAATGCAGAACTATATCGTATTCCGGTAATTATGGCTACTGCCAAAGGGGAGGAATATGATAAAATACAAAGTCTTGACTTGGGAGCTGATGATTATCTTGTAAAACCCTTTGGCATGATGGAAATGGTTTCGAGAATCAAAGCAGTTTTGCGCAGATGTCAGCCCTCGGATCATCCTCATATACTTGAAAAGGGCAATGTGTTGATAAATCTGGATGAGCGAACAGTTGTTGTGGATCACAAACGTGTAAATCTAACATATAAGGAATTTGAACTTCTTCGGATTTTCATATCACATCCGGGAATTGCATTTAGTCGTGATCAGCTTTTCTCTCAGGTATGGAATATGGACTATATGGGTGACAGCCGCACTCTTGATATGCACATTCGGACACTTCGTATGAAACTGGGAAATGCCGGAAAATACATTGAAACGGTTCGGAATGTTGGATATCGTTGGGAGGTTTACAATGACAAGTAAAATTTTCCGCTCTATTTTTATTGCATCCGTATCCGTATTACTGGTCACAATGCTCATCATAACGGGAAGCATGAGCAAATATTTTGACACGGTTCAGCAGGATGAACTCAGGGATGAACTGGAATTTGCAGCTGCTGCAACAAAAAAACTGGGAGTTTCTTACCTGGAAGAATTGAAATCCGATCGATATCGTCTGACATGGATTGCACAAAACGGAGAAATCATTTATGATACAGATGTAGATGCTTCTGCAATGGAAAACCATATAGGGCGTGAAGAAGTTCAGGAAGCACTGAAAACAGGTGTTGGCAGCAGCTCCCGTTATTCTGATACACTCACAGAAAAGACATTGTATGAAGCTGTCAAAATGGAAGATGGCTCTGTTTTGCGTATTTCTATAAGTCATATTACATCACTGTTTCTTGTAATGGGAATGCTCCATCCGATTATTGTTATTTTTGTATTTTCTGCAATTCTCTCATTAATTTTGGCAACAAGGATGGCAAAAAATATTGTAAAGCCATTTAACGAATTGGATTTGGATCATCCAATGGAAAATGAAACCTATGAGGAGTTGGCTCCTCTGCTTCATCGAATTCACTTACAGCACAAGCAGATTGATCACCAGTTGAAAGAACTGCAATGGAAAAATGATGAGTTTAATCAGATTACTGTTCAGATGGAAGAAGGTCTTGTGCTTCTTAACGATCAAGGAAAGATTCTGAATATCAACCCGGCAGCAAAAGCTATTTTTAAAACCGGAGAAAATTGTATCAGTCAGGACTTTTTGACGGTTGATCGCAGCAGCGAGCTTTCCGAAGCAATACACAAGGCTCAAAATACCGGACATGAGGCACTTCGAATCAAACGAAGTGGCCGGGAATACCAAATTAATATTAGCAGAATAGTTTCAGAGGAACGGATTATCGGAGAGGTTATGCTTGCATTTGATGTAACGGAGCAGGCTGCTTCTGAACGAAACAGGCAGGAATTTACAGCCAATGTTTCTCATGAATTGAAAACGCCTCTGCAATCTATTATAGGAAGTGCAGAGCTGATTGAAAACGGTTTGATGAAAGCGGAAGATATACCTAGATTTGCAAGAAACATTAGAAAAGAATCCACTCGTCTTGTCAATCTAATCGACGATATTATCAGGCTTTCTCAGCTGGAAGAAGATGAAACTATACCTATGGAGCAGGTAAATCTGCATACTCTTACCGGTGAAGTGCTTTCCGTACTTCAGGATTCGGCAGCTATGCGGAATATTGAAACGACATTTTCCGGGGAAGCTGAGGTTTTTGGTGTAAACCGACTTCTTTTCGAGATGCTCTATAATCTTTGCGACAATGCCATAAAATATAATGTTAATAACGGCCATGTGGAAGTAATTCTCAGTCAGGTAGATAACAAAGCAGTTATAACTGTCAAGGATACCGGAGTCGGAATTCCGGAAGATCAACAAAGCAGAGTATTTGAACGTTTTTATTGTGTGGATAAAAGTCATTCCAAACAATCCGGAGGTACAGGTTTGGGATTGTCTATTGTTAAGCACGTTGTACAGTATCATCATGGAACTATAGAACTTCAAAGCAAACAGGGAATTGGAACAACAATTATTGTGACACTTCCAAAGGGGCAAGGGTAAGAATGAATTGCAGGTGAAAAAGATATGACTTACGAAGAAATTAAAAAGAATCCGGAAGTATTGGCACTTTTGGAAAAAGGAAATCAAAACCTTGGGCTTCTTGGTTTCACTGATCACTCAATAGCACACTGTACATTGGTTGCTGATAGGGCTGCCTATATTTTGCAGTCTTTAGGATATTCAGAACATGAACAGGAACTGGCAAGAATATCCGGAGTGATGCATGATATCGGAAATGCAGTGAACCGTTCCGGTCATGCTGAAATCGGTGCTATACTGGCTAATACTATACTCAGGGAAACTGATATGCCTTTAGAAGACAGAATGATTGTAATTTCTGCTATTGGCAATCATGATGAGTCTACCGGAGGCGCAAAAGATGCGGTGTCAGCGGCAATTATTCTTGCCGACAAATCTGATGTGCGTCGTAACCGTGTAAGGCTAAAAGAAAAAGATAAGTTCGATATTCATGACAGGGTAAATTATGCTGTTACAGAATCCAGCTTAAAAGTTGATTTAGCAGAAGGAAAAATATCTTTGAATCTGCAAGTTGACAACAACATTTGTTCTATGTATGAGTATTTTGATATTTTTTTAGGTCGTATGATGATGTGCCGTGGTGCAGCAGAAATATTAGGTGCACAATTTAGACTTACAGTAAACGGTGGAAAAGTGCTTTAAAATATATCGAATTAATAAATCAGGAAGTCCTCTTATCATAAAATGGAAGAGAGGACTTCTGTGATAATCAAATTAACTTCTATAGTAACTGCTGGTATGAAATAAGTATATGATACTGTAATATACACATAATGGCTTCCAACAATGGTGTCAGACATCTTCATAGGGTTTTTGTTTTTTACAGTTTGCTGATTTTACTATTAAATTATGATATGATTTAAATAATAAAAACAAAAGGGGAATGGCTATGGTTTTAATTGGCTATGTAAAAGATAAAAACGGAAAATTTATAGACAAAGCCGATATATATTTAAAAGATGAAAATTTTAATGATCTATATACAGCCACAACAGATGAGAACGGATATTATGAGTTAAATGTTCCGGATAGAAGTTACCCATTTTTTGTAGCTGTGAAAGACTATGCTCAAAAAAATCTGGAGTTTTGGGGGCAAAATATACCTGTTTGCGAAAAAATACAAATTGATGCAGAAATTGATGAATTAGAAATATATGCTATGCATGCATTTATTGAAAAAGGCGGACTGCCTACAATATTTATATATTTCAGACCTATGGCTTTGAAAAAATTTAAACAGGGATTATCTGATATATGCCCTGATATAAAAAATATACAGGTTTTTACAGACGGAAAAGAATGTTCTGTTCTAAGAATAAACAAAGTAAGTAAATATTTAAAGGGAAAAAAAGGGGAAGAATCACCATGTACCTCATATCTGATTGAGGTGGAAAGAGAAAAAAAGGACTTATGGAAACGCATTGATGTTAAAATTTGGGATAATGAAGATCATATAGGAAATGCGGTACTGTTTAATAATTAAGAGCTTAAAATTGTGCATAAATGTTAAAAAACAGAATAAAATATATATAATAATTGTGATTTAAAGGGAAATGAAAAAAATAAAAAAAATAGCCTTGACATTTCAAATGTTTCATGGTATCATAAGCCTTGTTAGTTCATCAGATGTGGCGGCATAGCTCAGTTGGCTAGAGCATTCGGTTCATACCCGAAGTGTCGTTGGTTCAAATCCGACTGCCGCTACCACATATTATGGCCCGTTGGTCAAGCGGTTAAGACACCGCCCTTTCACGGCGGTATCGCGAGTTCGATTCTCGCACGGGTCACCACTTTCTTTAAAGAAAGTTAAAAAATTAATATGGCCCGTTGGTCAAGCGGTTAAGACACCGCCCTTTCACGGCGGTATCGCGAG